>JANMMQ010000490.1:0-20516 GCA_031373465.1 Ilumatobacteraceae bacterium
GAAACCGTGCTCGATTGCTGTGTCGAGCGCCTCTGTGACCGTGGCCGTGCTTCGGACCGTGACGATGTCGGGCCGCGGCACCATCACCTCGCGTGCGACGGTGTCGCCGAACTCGATGATGCTCTCGATCAACTCGCGTTCTTCGTGCTCGACGACACCGTCGTCGGCAGCCGTCTCGACGATGCCGAGCAACTCCGACTCCGTGACGAACGGACCTTGCTGCAAACCCTTGCCCCGAACGATGACGTTGGTCAGCGAGATGAGCCACCGCGAGATCAATCGCAACGGCGGGAACGCAACGAGGGCGGCGATCGGCCGGGCGGTGGCGAGCGCAGCCTTCTGCGGATAGAGCACGGCATAGGTCTTCGGCACCGCCTCAGCAAGCACGAAGAACACCAACACGTTGAGCGCGACGCCGACGATGATGCCGTATGTGCCCCACAGTCGGTCCGAAAGGATGCCCGTGAGGGTGGCTTGCACGGTTGCGCAGATGTTGATCGTGAGCAACAAAGGGTTGACCCATTTCTCTGGGGCGCCGACCAACTTCTTCAGTGCTTTGCCCGACTTGTGCCCCTGGTCCGCTAGCGAGGCAGCCTTCGGTCTTGTGATCCGCGACAAGCCCATCTCTGCCACAGAAGTGAAGATGAGCACGAGAAGAAGAAGGAATATCGTCACCAGCATCAACAGGTCGACGTTGTTGAATGCGATCACGAGGTGACCGGCTCCTGACGGAAGGTGGCCGGCGCGGGTCCGTGCCACACATACGACTCGAGCAATTCACGCTCACGGGCCTGCATCGCAAGCCGGTCGTCGTCGTTAGCGTGATCGTGACCCAGCACGTGCAGCACGCCGTGCACGACCAGCAGCGCCAGCTCGTCGTCGACCGTGCCGGCGTGCTCAGGTGACTGCCGCGCAGCTACCGCCGGGCAGATCACCACGTCGCCCAGCAACAACGGCATGTCGGCGGGATCGGGAGGCGCCCGATCGGGACCCCGGCTCGGTGGCTGGCCGTGCTGGACCATCTCGGCTTCGGCAGCATCGATGGGAAACGCCAGAACGTCGGTCGGCCCAGGCTTGCCCATGTAGCTGTCGTTGAGCTCCGCCATCTCACGCTCACTGACGAACAGCACGGCGAGCTCGGCGAGCCCCCGCACGCCTTCAGCCAGCAGCACATCGAGGGCCAGTTGCTGCCAGCGCTCCAGGTCGACGCGGATGTCGGATTGCTCATCGGCGCAGAAGACTTCTGGAACTCCGTCGCCGCCTACGCGGAGCGGGTGATTGAGACGCGGTCGGCCATCGCTCATTTGCGGGCGGCTTCGCGCTCGGCTTTGCGTTCGGCATCGCGCTCGTCCTGGCGACCGTAGGCCGCGACGATGTCGGCGACGATGCGGTGACGTACGACGTCACCGGTCCCGAGTCGAACGAACCCGAGACCTTCGATGTCGGCAAGCATGGACTCGAGACCGAGAAGACCACTGCGACCGTCGGGCACGTCGACCTGCGTGGTATCGCCGGTCACGACCACCTTCGAGCCGAAGCCGATGCGAGTGAGGAACATCTTCATCTGTTCCGGTGTGGCGTTCTGAGCTTCGTCGAGGATGATGAAGCTGCTGTTGAGCGTGCGGCCGCGCATGAAGGCCAACGGCGCCACCTCGACCGCCTGGCGCTCGAGCAGTCGCTGCGCCCCCTCTGGTTCGACCATGTCGTACAGGGCATCGTACAAAGGGCGAAGGTACGGATCGATCTTGGCCATCAGATCACCGGGCAGGAAGCCGAGGCGCTCGCCTGCCTCGACCGCGGGACGGGTGAGGATGATCCGCTGGACCTGCTTGGTCTGCAACGCCTGCACAGCCATGGCGACAGCGAGCCAGCTCTTGCCGGTTCCCGCTGGCCCGAGACCAAAGGTGATGACGTTGTTGCGTATCGCGTCGATGTAGCGCTTCTGGCCGGCGGACTTCGGCCGAACGGGCTTTCCTTTCGCGCCGCGCATGATGTCATCGGTCAAGACAGCGCTTGGCCGTTCGTTGTCGTGCACCATCGCTATCGAACGTCGAAGCATCCCTTCCTCGAGATGCTGTCCGCCCTGCAAGACGACGACCAGTTCCTCGAACAGCCTGCTGACAAGCTCCGCCTGCGGACCGTCGATCGTGATCTCGTTTCCTCGAACGACGATCGTCGCTGCGGGAAAAGCCTGCTCGATGGCGCGGAGGTTGACATCGCGCTGGCCGAGCAGAGCAGGCATCAGGTGCGCACCCGGAACGATGACGCTGTACACCCCAGTGAGTGAGGTCATCGGGCAGTCGAGGTCATGTCGTCAGCGCGGTCATGGGCAAGGTGGGCCCGAGATGGGACTCATTTGCCCATACGGTAGCGAACCGGCACAGCGATTGCGCGAGATTGCTAGCGCCGCACGGGCACGCCGGCCGGTCGTTCGACTCGAGCGGGCTCGGGTGCTGGTGCCTCGACATAGGCAGAGGTGGCCGCGAAGTCGATGCCGTAGTAGCGGGACACGTCGAGCGCAAGCAGGGGTGCCCCGCTGACGACCATCTTTGCCAGCCGCTCCATCATCAACGCCACTCCACCCTCGTCCTGGGGCTGGTTGACTTCCGGGGAATCGAACACCAGGAGCACCCCTTCGGCCGCTTCGGTACCCAGCACGTCGCGAGCCATACGTGTAAGCGCCCCTTTCGCCGCATACCTCGGATGCACGACGACGAACAGGATGTAGTGAACCGCTCCGCGCCGCGCGTGGTCGGTGAAATGGCGCTCGAAAAAGGGCTGGCTGAGGTACCTCGTTGCGGCGATGTCGGTGGCGATGAGCACCATGGCCACTGGTTCATCGTGGGCCCACAACACCCACAGCCGGTTGGTGGAATCGGCGATTGCCGAGTCGAACTCGGAGCGATAGAACATCTCCCGGCTCGCCGCCTCCTCGGCGGTTCGGCGGTACGCGAGCTCGTACAAATCCCACAGGCGCTCCAGCAGGCCACGTTCGACCACGGAATTGTGGCGTGTGACGAACATTACGAATCTTGCCTTTCCAGTGACTGCTCGCGCGGGGAAAACCACCCCTTGTGTAAATCCGGACTTTCGTGTAGCCTAACGAGACGCTTCGGACGGGGTGTGGATGCACGCTGTTCGATGCGGAGACGGGCAACGGGAGGCGTATTGAAGCGGGCGCTTGCCCCCCTTACATGGTGGGCGATTGGAGTCGGGTATGCGCTGGCGCTCTGCGTCATCGTGCTGCCTGTGACCTGGCTGGGCACCGCTGCATACCTCGCCGCCTCTCTCTCGTTGGTCGGCGCGACCGTCATCGCTGCCCGCGTACATCGGGTCAATCGTCGGTTCGTGACCGCGGTCAGCGCGATTGGCGCGTTCTTCGCCGCTTCGCAGATCGTCGACGGCCTCGGCGACACGGCCGGCTACACGCGCATCTCCGATCTCTTGGGCCTGTGCGGATCAATCTGCATCATCATCGCCCTCGTCAACATGCTCAGTGGTCGGGCATCGGCAAACATCCGGTCCGTGATCGGCGACGCTTTGATCGTCGGTCTCGGCAGTTGGCTCATCACTTGGGTGGCGCTCATCGAGCCGGCAATCCGAAATCGTGGTGGGTCGCTCGGCGACTCGATCCTCGGCGGCGCCTATCAGCCGGCCGGCACTGTCGTGCTGTTCCTTCTGGTGTTGTTGCTGTTCTCGGGTTCTGGCGCCCGCCAAGCTTCGGTGTGGCTGGTCACCTTGGCGATGGGGTTCAACCTCGCAGCCGACGTGCTGTGGGGCCTTGCATCTGCAGGCCACCTGGGCGACGGCGCCACACGCATATCCATGGCGCTGTACGTCGCTGCGTACTTCACCGCTGTCGGCGCGTTCATCAATCCTTCGGTGGTCTGGCTGAAGCACTCTGTCGACGAGCCGGTCAACCACCGGGTCTTCGGTCGCCTCATCCTCACCACCTCTTCACTGATCGTTCCAATCATCGCCCTCGCGGCGACGGGCCCGGCAGACCGCGTTGACGGACTGGTTCGATCCGTGTCGGCGCTCGTCCTTGCCGGCGCCGTCACGCTGCGCGTCAGCCAAGCGGTTCGCGCCAACGGCCGCACTCAAGCCGACCTGCGACGCAGTGCCCAGACCGACGCGTTGACACACCTTCCCAACCGCACCCTGTTGCTGGAACGGATCAATGACTGCCTGCGGATGGCCTGGCAGTCCGACAGCCATCCCACGCTGTACTTCGTCGACCTCGATCGCTTCAAGAACATCAACGACAGCCTCGGTCACGCCGCCGGCGACGAAGTGTTGAAGATGGTTGCCATCCGCCTCAGCAAGGCGGCGCCGGAGCATTCGACCGTTGCCCGCCTGTCGGGCGACGAATACGTGGTCCTCGATCCATCCACTCGCTCCCCCGGTTCTTCGTTGGCGCTCGCCGAACGTCTGCTCTCGATCTTCCGCGAGCCATTGCCGATCAGCCAGGGCGACGTGTTCGTCACGGCCAGCATCGGGGTCGCATCGCTGAGCCCCAGCTCGAGCTCATCTGCCGAAGACCTGCTGCGCCACGCCGACACGGCGATGTATCGCGCCAAGGATGCGGGGCGCAACTGCCTCGCCGTCTACGACGAGTCGATGCACGAGCGTGTCGCTCACCGCTTGTCCGTGGAGACCGCTCTCTACCGCGCACTCGATCGTCGCGAGCTACGTCTCTTCCACCAGCCGATCCTCGATCTCGAATCGGGCGACGTCGTCGGGTTCGAGGCCCTTATGCGCTGGCAGCAGGCCGACGGCACGATGGTCTCGCCCGCCGAGTTCATCCCCATCGCCGAAGACACCGGCACCATCGTTCCGATCGGATCATGGGCGCTGCTCGAAGCGCTGACGCAGTTGCGGCACTGGATCGACGACGGCGTGTGCAGCGAGTCGGCCACCATGTCGGTCAATGTGTCGCCTCGCCAGTTGAGCGATCCGAACTTCCCATCGATCGTCAACGAAGCGCTCACCCGTTCGGGCGTCTCACCGCAACTGCTGTGGCTCGAGGTGACCGAGAGCGTGATGATCGCAGAGCCCGAGTTGGCGCTGGCCACTCTTCGCAGGGTTCGCTCGTTGGGCGTACGCATCGCACTCGACGACTTCGGCACGGGCTACTCCTCGCTGTCACTGCTGCAGAAGTTCCCGCTGCAACGAATCAAGATCGACCGGGCCTTCGTGCACGGTGTGGCCGACAACCCCAATGATCGGTCCCTCGTTCGCACCATCGTGGCGATGGGTCGCTCACTCGGCCTCGACATGGTCGCGGAAGGCGTCGAGAGCGTCCATCAGCTGCAAGTGCTGAGCGACCTCGGTTGCACCAAGGCTCAGGGTTACCTCATCAGCCATCCCGTGCCGGCCGACGCAATGCGCAGCACCGTTGCCGCGCTCGAGCGCCTCGGTCAGTTCCCCGGTCTGCGGCCGGCGCCATCGAATTACTCCACGCGCCAGCAGTAATCGATTCTCAGCTTTTTCGCCGGCGAACCCCGATCACGCTTGGTCGAGGTGGCACCGCCGATTGTCCTGAGGGCCAGTTGCTTCCGCGCGGCACGGTTCGCTGCTGCTTGAACGTCGTGCCGTTGAGGGCCAACTCCTCGATCTCTCTGGTGAGCACCGAGGCAGCATCACCGCCAGCATTCGGATCGCCGTTCACCGGCGAATCCTCACCCGGATGCTGCACCGACAGGATCAGCGTGTCGCCGATGAACGTCGGGCCGGTCATCTCGCATCGAACCGGTCCGTGGCCGACGGGGATGACGCTGCCGGCATCGGGTCCCGTCATCGGAATCACGAACAGCCAGTTGTTGCCGTACACGGCGCCGAAGTTGGCAGCGACAGCCGTACTCGTCGTGGTGTGATCAACCGGCTGCTTCCCGGGCTGAAGCGTGGGCCCGGTGTATGTGACGCTGAAACCGTTGTGCGTCTCGGTGGGCATGTCGATGACACCCCACAGATTGCCCTTCTCGTCGAAGGCGAGATTGTCGACATTGGCGAACCCTGCTCCTTTCAGATTTGGTGGGGGAACGACCGTTCCTGCCTCGCCGCCCTGCTTGAACCGCTCCCAGTGGAAGTCGAGACCAGTGCCGTCGGGGGTGTCTTCGATGATCTTGTACAAGCCGCCCGACTGCTGTGTGGCGTCGACGATGGCGGTGTACTTGCCGACCTGGAACACGCTCGAGTCGGGATAGCCGTCGCCGCCGGGCGCGCCGTCGGTGTACGCGATGAACACCTCGTTGTGGCGTCGAGGGTTGATCTCCAGGTCCTCCGGACGGGCGGTGTTCGTGCCACCAGCCAGGCCAGCGGCCAGGAATGCGTCGGACAGCATTGCCCCCTGCGTCGTGTAGTAGCTGCGGAGCGTTGCTTGAGCAACAGTTCCTCCAAGGGTGCGGTAAGCGGGGATCACCGTTCCCTCGTTGGCAACCGTCGCGTCAAATGGACCACCCTCCACGGCCTGGCCGGCGATTCCGACTCGTCGCGGCAGTCGGACCTTGGCTGCGGTGATGGCTGTGACCGCAACGCCTCGCGCCGCTGCTTCCGCAGCAGCCAAGGCGGACGGCGCGATCGGATCGACCAGCGTGTCGAGCGTCATCGGGATCCAATGGCCGCTCCCGTCGGCGTTGAAGCGGGCCACATGAAGCACGCCGTCAGCGAACAATGCCGACCCTGCATCACGGCCGTTCTCGTCGCCATCTTCGTGATCGTCGTCGGGGCCTTCACCGTGACCATGGCCACGATCGTGATCGTCGCCGACCAGGCCATTGGACACGTACTTCCACGTGTGACCTCCTCGCCGGTCGTCGCCCATGTAGGCAACAAGCTGGTTTCCGCTCTCGGCGCGCAACGCCACGTTTTCGTGACGGAAGCGGCCGAGCGCGGTGTGCTTGCGTCCTCTCCATGTTGGATCCGAGGGATCGATCTCGACCACCCATCCGTACTTCTCACCGACCTGCCCGAAGAAGGTGCCGGTCGCCTGGTTGAGGAATGTGGCGCCGCTTGCATCGTCGATGAACGTCGGCTTGGGACCGACGACGTAGCCGGTCTGCGTGCCGTCGGCTTTCACGTTTTCTTGGCATCCCTGGAAGAAGGGGATACCGGCCTGGAAGTTCTCTTCGCAGCTCAGGATCGTGCCCCAGGGCGTGAAGCCGCCGGAGCAGTTGTAGCCGAGGCCAACGATCCGATTGCCGAGCCCATCGCTCGACAACGGGAAGACCTGGTCGGCCGTGGGTCCAGTGCCGATGAGGTAGTTGTCGTCACCGATCTGGTGGCTCGCCGAACCCCACGATGTCAACGTGTTGTACGCGGTGCCGTCGACTCGCACGTCAGTGCGCTCGGCGTTGATCGCCATGCCCGACAAGAGGTGATAGCGGCGGTTGTCACCGTGGCCGCTGAGGGGCGCGTACTGATTGATGCCTCGATTGCGGCGGATGTAGACGACCGAGCCGCCGCAGACGTACATGAACTCACCCCAGCGCAGCAACTGATCGCCACCGTCGATCTCGAACCCGACGCTGGGCTCGAACGACGTGATCGGCTTGGGAACCGCCTTGGAGATGGCTGCCGGGGTGCCGGGCGCACCGAGCGACATCGGGAATGACACGTACTCGTGGTTGACCCACAGCCAACCCTCGTTGCGGCCGCGGCGCGCACGGAAGGACGTGTAGTCGCAGTTGAAGCCGAAGTAGTCGTCGGCGTTGGGGAAGACCCGATCACCGAAGCCGACGATCAGGTACCGCTCGAGCTCCGGTGCGACGACCACATCGTCGACAACGGTGTAGGCAGCCAGGGATGCGGTGAAATTGCCGACACCACCGCTGGGCCCGGGCAGGAAGCTCGGCCGGGAGTACACGGGCAGATCGTGCGGAAGGCGAACAGGCGTCAGCCGGCGACCCAGCAGACCGCCGGATTCGTCGTCCGCCAACACATAGTCCGGCAACCCGAGGTCGACAGCGCTCGCGGCGCCAACGACTCCCAAGAAGACCAACAATTCGCGACGTGACAGTTCCATTCCCGGTGCTCCTCTCGATCCTTGTCAGATCCGCGGACTGTATACCGATGCGCCGGTTCGGTTTTTACGGGCGTTCGTTCGCTCATGCACAAGCCGTAACGCGACCTTCTCAGCGATGGGTAAAGTCCCGTCACGGCTCAGTTCGAACATGGGGGTCAAGCTGGTGGACGTCATCCCAACGCAGCGCATCCGTAACGTGGTTCTTGTCGGCCACAGCGGTTGTGGCAAGACCACGCTGGTCGAAGCGCTGCTTCACCGAGCGGGCGTCACGACACGCATCGGACGAGTCGAAGACGGCACGACCGTAACTGGAACCGATCCCGAAGAGGTCAAACGGGGCATGTCGCTGTCGCTCGGCATCGCCCCGTTCGAGTGGAAGGCGACCGACGGCGAGACCTACAAGATCAATCTGCTCGACGCCCCCGGATACGCCGATTTCGTCGGCGAAGAGCTGGCCGCCCTCAGCGTCGCCGACCTGGCCATCCTGGTGGTCAGCGCGGTCGATGGGATCGAGGTCGGTACCGAGTTGGCATGGGAGCGCTGCGTGGCCAGCGGGATCCCTCGACTCGTGTTCGTCAACAAGGACGACAAGCCACGCGCCAACTTCCACAACGTGCTGGCTGCCCTGCAGTCGAAATGGGGCCATGGCTTCGTCGCGCTCGAACTACCGCTCGGTGAAGAAGAGTCGCTGCACGGCATCGCCGACGTGTTGTCGGATCAGGCCTTCGAATACGACCGCGACGGTCAACGTCACACCGTCAGCCTCCCTTCTGACATCGCCGACGAAGAGCACCGCGTTCACGACGAACTGGTGGAAGAGATCGTCTCGGGCGATGACGACCAGCTCGAGCGTTACTTGTCGGGCGACGTGCCCAGCGCAGCGGAGCTCGAGCGAACGCTGGCCCACGAGGTCCTCGACCGCCTCGAGTTTCCCGTGCTCGTCGGCTCGGCACTGACGGGCGTGGGCATCGACCGGCTTGCCGATTTCATCTGCGAGATCGGGCCCGCCCCCACAGATCGCCCGATGGCGGTCATTGCCGGAGGCGAGCAGATCGAGGTGCCTGCCGACTCATCCGCTCAGCCCCTTGCGTACGTGTTCAAGACTCTTGCCGACCAGTTCGTCGGCCAGGTCTCGTTGTGCAAAGTGGTTTCCGGCACGATCTCCACGGACGATCGCTTGATCGCCAGCACCACATCCGCCGAGGAGCGGCTGCATGCCCTCTTCCACATGCGCGGCAAGGAACAACTGCCGTGCGCTCGCGCAGTTGCCGGCGACATAGTGGCTGTGGCCAAGTTGACCAACACCACGACGGGCGCCACGTTGGCGCCGCGCAACATGCCGGTGCGTGTCATCGGCCAGCAACAGGCTGCGCCGGTGTTCGGGCTCGCGCTGAAGCCGTTGACGCAGACCGACGACGACAAGTTGTCGGGCGCGCTCCACCGCTTGATCGCCGAGGATCCGTGCCTCAGCGTCGATCGCAACCATGCTCACCAGACCGTGTTGAGTGGCGCCGGAGACACCCACCTGGCCGTCGCTCTCGAGCGCTTGGCACGCAAGTTCGGTGTCCACGTGCAGACCGAAGACGTCCGGGTCCCGTACCGCGAGACCGTCGTCGGTACCGGCGACGCCGAGGGCAAGGTGAAGAAGCAGTCCGGTGGGCACGGCCAGTACGCGGTCGCCAATCTTCGTGTCAGCCCCATGGAGCGCGGCGCCGGGTTCGAGTTCGTCGACTCGATCGTCGGCGGCGCCATCCCGCGCAACTACATCCCCGCGGTGCAGAAAGGGATCGAAGAAGCGATGAACACCGGTGGGGCCCACGGCTTTCCCGTCGTCGACGTTCGAGTCGAGTGCTACGACGGCAAGTATCACAGCGTCGACTCGTCCGATATGGCCTTCAAGAATGCTGCCGCGACCGGTTTCAAAGAAGCTCTCGGCCGCGCCGGTGCCGTGGTGCTGGAGCCGATCTCGCTGCTGAAGGTGACGATTCCCTCTGGCTACCAAGGCGATGTGCTTGCCGATCTCACCACCCGCCGCGGCCGCGTCGTCGGCACGTCAGCCGGCGAACATGGTGAGCAAGAGGTTTCCGCACTGGTGCCCACGTCGGAGATCATTCGCTACGCGCTCGATCTGCGTTCGCTCACCGCCGGTCGTGGTCGGTTCGTCGCCACGCACGATCACGACGAGATCCTTCCCAACAACCTCGTCAGCAAGATCAAGGCCGCCGCCTCGCCGAATCACGGTGGAGCAGCTGGCGGCACGAGTCGCGCCGCGGCGCGCTGAGACCGCAGCTACACAAAGGAGAGCCCGCATGTCGGATCGTCTTCGTTTCGGTATTTTTATGGCGCCGTTCCACCCTGCGGGCGAGAACCCGACGTTGGCCTTGGAGCGCGATCTCGATCTGATCGTGCACCTCGACAAGCTCGGCTATGACGAGGCGTGGATCGGCGAGCACCACTCCGCCGGCACCGAGATCATCGCCTGCCCCGAGATCTTCGTCGCCACCGCTGCCGAGCGCACGCGCCACATCAAGCTCGGCACCGGCGTCACCAGCGTTGCGTATCACAACCCGTACATGGTCGCCGAGCGAGCCGTCCTGCTCGACCACCTCACCCGCGGCCGGTTCATGCTAGGGCTCGGACCGGGATCGCTGCCCACCGACGCCATCATGCTGGGGCTCGATCCCACGGAGACACGTCCCTTACTCGAAGAAGGCCTCGACGTGATCATGAAGCTGTTGCGCACCGACGATCCCGTCACCAGCCAAACCAAGACATGGAACCTGGTCGATGCCCGGCTGCACCTTCGTCCATACTCCAACCCCCTGTTCGATGTGGCCGTGCCGGCAGTTGCATCGCCATCCGGCCCGCGCCTGGCGGGTCGCTACGGCATCGGCCTGTTGTCGATCGGCGCGACGCAGTCGGAGGGCTTCGATGTCCTCGGGTTGCACTGGGACGTCATGGAGGAGCGCGCCTCCAAGTTCGCCGCCGTCGCCGACCGCGATCAATGGCGACTCGTCGGTCTGATGCACATCGCCGAGACCAAGGAGCAGGCGTACAAGAACGTCGAGTTCGGCATCGCGCAATGGTTCAACTACTTCCAGAAGGTCGCCGCATTCCCTCAGATGGCGGTCGGTGGCGACAACGTCCGCGAGATGATCGACTTCGTCAACGAGAGTGGCCTCGGTTCGATCGGCACCGTCGACATGGCCTGCGAACAGATCGACCGCCTCACCAAGCAGTCGGGCGGGTTCGGTTGCTACATGCAGTTGGCACACGAATGGGCCGACCCCGTGGCCACCCATCGCAGCTACGAGTTGATCGCCCAACGTGTGATGCCCGAGTTCCAGGGCCAGGCTTCGAGCACGTTGAACGCCAAGGCCCGCGCCGTCGAGAGCCGACCCGAGCTCGCTGATCGCAACATGAAAGCCGTCGAGGAGATGGTTGCCAAGCACCAAGCCGAACTTGCCGCCGGCTGATTGGCCGAACAGGCGCAGCATGCCGCCGTGAGTGTCATCACCGAAGAAAGTCAGGTCGATGGGCTTGTCCTGCACTCGATGCGTGGCCGGACCGCATTGGTTGCAACGGTCGCCGCCAGCGCGATGGCAAGCCTCGATGCAACCGTCGTCAACGTCGCCCTGCCGCACATCGGCCGCGAGTTCCACGCGTCGATCAGTGCGTTGCAATGGGTCCTCACCGGATATCTCGTCGCCCTCGCTTCGCTGATCCTGTTGGGCGGCGCGCTGGGCGATCGCTTCGGCCGCAGGAGAGTCTTCGTGCTC
This sequence comes from Ilumatobacteraceae bacterium, assembly GCA_031373465.1. Classification (GTDB taxonomy): domain Bacteria; phylum Actinomycetota; class Acidimicrobiia; order Acidimicrobiales; family Ilumatobacteraceae; genus JAENVT01. The sequence goes on from JANMMQ010000490.1 coordinate 11,803, forward strand.
GGCACGGTCTGGTTCACCGCGGCTTCCCTGCTATGCGGGGCCGCACCCAACATCGAGGTGCTGGTTGCGGCGCGTGTGCTGCAAGGTGTCGGTGGGGCACTGCTGACGCCTGGAAGCCTGGCGATCCTGCAGGCCAGCTTCCGCGAAGCCGATCGGGCAGCGGCGGTGGGCGCATGGTCCGGACTGGGAGGCGTCGCCGGGGCGATCGGACCGTTCGTCGGCGGTGGGCTCGTCGATGGCCCGGGTTGGAGGTGGGCGTTCCTGATCAACCTGCCCGTGGCCGCGATCGCCATCGTCTGCGCTCGCGCTGCCATCCCGGAAACCCGCGACCCGCACGCTCGACGAAGCCTCGACTTCGCAGGCGCCGCACTAGCGGTGCTCGGTCTCGCGGCCAGCACTTGGGCCCTGACCGAAGCAGGCCCACGAGGATGGACAGATGCAGGTGTGCTGATCGCCGGCGCTGTCGCGGTCATAGCCATCGCTGCGTTCGTGAGGCGGATGCTTCACACCGACGATCCACTGGTGCCGCCCGCCCTCTTTCGCGACCGCACGTTCACCGTGGTGAATCTGCAGACCGTTCTGCTCTACAGCGCGCTCGGCGTGTCCTTCTTCCTCGTCTCGTACGAACTTCAGGTCGGCGCGGGTTGGTCTGCGTTCAAAGCGGGTGTGGCGTTGCTGCCGTCGACCGCGCTGATGCTGCTGTTGTCCGCCAGTTCCGGCGCGCTCGCACAAAGGATCGGCCCGCGACTTCAACTGACGGTGGGACCGCTGCTGGCCGCTGCAGGGCTCCTGCTGCTCACCCGGATCGGTTCCAACGCGTCCTGGGTGACCGACGTGCTACCGGGTGCCGTCGTGTTCGGCCTTGGGCTCGTCACTATTGTCGCCCCGTTGAGTGCAACGGTCATGGCGGCGGCCGACCCTGACCACGTCAGCGTTGCATCCGGCGTGAACAACGCGATTGCCAGAGCCGCCAACCTCAGCGCGCTTGCGGTCATCCCCGTGGTGTCTGGACTTACAGCGGCGACGGATCCGAGCCAGATCACGCACGCGTTTCGGATTGCACTCGTGATCACCGCATGCGTGGCTGCGGCCGCGGGCCCGTTGGCGTTCATCGGCCTGGGTTCGAACACGCAAGCCCCGTGCACTGCACGGCGCGTGCACTGCGCTGTCGACGGCGCACCCCTGCAACCACATCCTGGGACGTAGGTCCGAGCGAACGGCTCCGGGATTGGACCGGCGGACACTCGGCCTTTAGTAAAGGTGTGACTATTGTTGCACTCATGCGTAGAACACCTCGAACTCTCATTCCCGTGATCGCTCTACTCAGCCTCGTCGGCGTCTCCTGCGGAAGCGACTCGAACACAGCCGCTAGAACATCCGGCGATGTCGTCGTGTTCGCCGGGTCTTCGTTGACGGAGGCGTTCAACGAGATGGCGACGGCGTTCAAGGTCGACAACCCCGACGCCAACGTGACCTTCAACTTCGCCGGCTCCGGCGATCTCGTCACTCAGATCACCGAAGGCGCATCGGTCGATGTTTTCGTTTCCGCGGACGACTCGAACATGAAGAAGTTGACCGACGCCGGCGAGAGCGTCGGCGACCCAGTGTCGATCGCCAAGAACACCATGGAGATCATCGTCGAGAAGGGGAACCCGAAAGCAGTGACCGGTGTTGCTGACCTCGCCAAGCCCGACCTGATCGTTGTGCTCTGCGCGAACACGGTCCCGTGTGGAAAGAACGCTGCCGCAGTTCTCGAGAACGCCGGCGTCACGGCGACCCCGAAGAGCCTGGAGGATAAGGTGAAGGGCGTCGTCACCAAGGTCTCTGCAGGTGAGGCCGATGCCGGGATCGTGTTCGTAACCGACGTGAACTCGGCCAAGGGCACGGCCGACGGTGTCGAGATCCCCGTCGACATCAATGTGATCAGCAACTACCCGATGGTGTTGACGAAGGAGTCGGCAAACCCCGACGCGGGCAAGGCGTTCATGGCCTTCGTCTCCAGTGACGCCGGCCAAGCAATTCTGACCAAGTACGGGTTCCTCGCACCGTAAGCATGCGACGATGGTGGCGTGGGTAGAGCGAACGAACAACAACTTCTGCTCGGCGAATGGGCGTGTCTCGGCATCCTCTATCCCGCGCCCACGCACGGCTTTGCGATCGCTGCGCGTCTGAAACCCGATGGCGATGTGGGTCGGGTGTGGTCCATCTCGCGACCGCTCACCTACCGCTGCCTGAAGCAGTTGGCGGACCGCGGCTGCATCCACGCCGTTGGTGAGGAACGCGGGATCGCCGGCGGCAATCGCACCATCCTGGCAGCCACGCGCTCGGGCCGGGCCCAGTTGCGCAAGTGGTTGCGCACTCCGGTTCAGCACCTCCGCGATGTCCGCAGCGAGCTGCTGCTCAAGATGATCGTCGCCGACCTCTGCGGCATCGACACCAGCCCGATGCTCGAGCAGCAGCAGGTCCTGATCGAACAACTTGCCGGCGCAATAGCCGGCCCTGTCGATGACGGCACACACGCCGACGTGGTCGACCTGTGGAGGATCGAATCGTCTCGAGCAGCGCAGCGGTTCGTCGAGGCGCTGCTTCGCCGGTGAGACGACCTGGCGGCGCCGCGGTTCGCACCTCGCGCAAAAGCTCCGCCGGTCGCAAAGTCTGCAGGATCGCGGTGGCGATGAGCCCCGACGCCAACGCCGCAGCCATCGACACGCCGGCGAGCCGTGCAACGTCACCGATCGCGAACGTCGGGTTGGGGTCGAGGACGAACAATGCCCGCAGGATCTGCACGAACATGTAGGCCATACCGGTGCCGACGACAACGCCGGACCGGGACTGACGGGACTCGGCGTGATCCGGAGATCGGACCTACCGTGAACCTGGCGTCATCAGCCTTGGCCGTGTCGTACGTTGCTGCGAACAACGCCAGGCTCGTCCCGAAGGCGATCACGAGACCAACGCAGACGACAAGTCGTACCGGTCGGTTGCATGCTCGGTCAATCGGTGTTCACCGAAGCGAAGCGCTCGCCCCAGATCCTCAACATCATGCGCCGAAGCCGACCGCTGCAGTCCGCGAGCACTAGCCCTACGAGCTGGCCGAGGCGGGGGGATGGGCCGGGCCAGCTCGTGGGCTTTGGCTAGCAAGGAAGCGGCAGCGCGTCAGGCCGCAGCGGCAAGGTCCGTCTTGGCAAACACGTCGGGCACGGGGTATTCGCCAAGTACATACAGCAGCACTGCGGCGTGCTGGGCGTCGATGATCTGGATCGACCCGGCGAGCATGATCGCGTCCTTGTCGGTCAGCACGTTCTGTGCGTTCAGATAGGTCGCCGAGGCGATTTGCTCGAGCATCAACGCAAGCTTTGCTGCACCACCAACGTCTGTGACGGCGGCGAACGCTGTATCCACAGTCGGCTTCAATGTCGCGTTTGGTTCGGTCACAGCGGTACCACCGGCACCTGTGAGCACTTTGTTCCAGGCGTCAAGATGAGCCTGGTGCTGTTTCATGGCCACGGTGACAAACTCGCCGACCGCTGCCGGAACGGTGCCGAGCTTCCCTGCGCCGGCGGCGTCGAGCGCCGCCTTGTACGTGCCGACCGCGAGTACCTCGAGTCCTGCTGCGAGTTGGGCCACTTTGATGTCAACGCCACCATCGGCGGCAGCGGTAGTCGCCGAGGCGTCAGTGCCGGTGGGGGGGTTGGTCCCCGCGGGCGTCGTCGACACTGACGAACCTGCAGTCGCTGAGGAGCCCGAGTTGGTGCCGGCCGCGTCCTTGGTGTCGCTGCCGCATGCGGCGGCGACCAAGCCGGCGCCGATCGCTGCGGCGCCCACCAGGATGTGCCGGCGGGTCAGTGTCGGAATTTCGATTGGCTCGTTCACTTGACGGCTCCTTCTTCGGGTGGGCTGGCCATGGTGATTCCTTCGAATGCCTCGGGGAACGCGACGCTTCCCGCTGCTGCGGGCAGCTTGGTGACATCGGCACCGAGGGGGATCTTGATCAGTTCGGGGGCTCCGCCGTCGAGCAAGGCGCCAACGGCTCGCAGCGTTGCCAGATGCTGGCACTCGACACCCATGACGCTTGCCATCAGCACGCGTGAGGTGACATCGGTGTACCGGTTGAGGTCGGCGAGGTATGTCTCTGTGGCGACCTGCTCGAGAGTCGCCGCGAGCTTGACCACGTCGATCGGTGCTGCGAGCGTCGGCTTGGCGGCCTCGACGATCGGCGTGTACTTCGGGTTGGTTGCGGTTTGATCGGTGCCACCCAAGGTCTTGGTCTGGGCCGAGAACGCCTGGCGGTGCTCGTCGTGCTGACTCATGGTGGTCTGCGCGAACTTCACGATCACTGGATTGCCGTTGGCGATGAACGGCAGGGTCAATGCCGCGCCGTAGGTCGCAACGGCGAGCAGCTCGAGCGATACAGCGGTCTGCAACTGCATCACGTCGATATCGCCATCAGCCGCTGACGCGCTGCGCGCGAATGCGGCGCTGACCGCGCTGAAGCCCAGAATGCCACCGAGCGAAAGCGTCAGGCGGCGGATGAGGGTTTGCCTCGCGTTGACAAAATCCTCCACGCCCCGATTGTCGACGAGCGCGCCGGTACGTCGGCGGTCCGCTGTCAGGTCGGCGAGGTCGGGCATGGTGGTTCGTGCTATCGCCATCGCGTCGGTGTGGAGATCTTGCGACTCTTCGATCAATCGATCGAGCGCAGGCTCGTCGATCCGATCCGGTCTGTGCGACATCGTCATCGGGTTTGCTCCTTCGTTGGTTCACGGGTCTCGCGAACGACGCTCAAACGAGCGACGCGCACGTCACAACACGTCACCGGGGTCCGGAGCAACGGTCCTGCTGATTCGATCTGCCGCTGAAGCGTGAAGATCGATTCACCTACCTAGTTCGGAGCGGGCGACGAACCGGATCAAAGATTCCTGCTGTGACCATCGCCATCGTCGCCTCCCGGCGGTATGACCGTTAGCGCCCTCAGCTACCCGACTCGTGCTGGTGGTCGTCGGGATCGTTCATCAAACCGACCACTTGGCTGAGCACGTCGAACTCGGCTCGACATTCGGTACATGTGGCCAGGTGTGACTCGACGAGGGCGATCTCCTCGGGATCGCAGGCGCGAAGGGCGTACACCCCGAGCAGTTTGTCGACGCCGTTGCATTGCGGTCTGACGGGAACGATGTGGTCACAGAAGTTCAGCCGCACCGTGGTCATGCCGCGTTGTTCGCGCACAGCGATGAGGTCGCACTGCTGTCCGATGAGCCACAATCCTCCGTCGTCGAGTGCCGATGTGCAGGGCGGGAGGTATCCCGCGAACTCTGAAGTAAGCGAACCGTGGCTCTCGATCTCGTATGTGAGTTCCTCGGGAGTTGCCCAGATGTGCAGATGGGCGGGACCCAGTCGGTAGTCGATGGCCTGTGAGATCAACCCCCGGACGGTCGTCGTGAGGTCGGTGATACGACTTTCGGCCATCGCCTGCGATCGTGCAAACGCTTCCACGAACGACAGCACTGGGTCGAGGTCGGAGTGTGCGAAGATCGAGATCGTTTCACACGACGCAGGGCGTGGCGGAAGCTCGCTGGCGCGCACATTCGACTGGTGGTCGAACGGCGCGAACTCCGGACTCGCTGCAACCTGCGAACCGCGCCGGATCTCGGGATGCGTGCGCCGCGCAGCCGCGATCACGGACGGGTCGAGTCGAGATGTGTCGTAGAGACACAGCATCAGCAGGGGCGACTCGGCAAACACGAGATTGCACGCCGCCTCGAGGCACGTCCATTCGGCGATTTCGAGCGGGTTCAGTCCTGCCCAAACCGGCTGGCCAGCCACACGCATGCGTCGTCCATCTTCGGTGCCGTCGCGAACGGTGTCGACATAACCGGCCAAGGTACGTACGGGATACGTGTACACCTCGGTCGAATCCCACACGTCGAATCCGTCGCTCGAACCGATTCGCCGGCACAGCGTCTCGCCGATGGACGCCGTGACGACGACTACCACACGTTCGTCTGCGTCGATCCCTTCCATCACGAACGGCACCAAGGCATCGACCAGCTCGTCGTCGGTGTCGTGGAAAAACGCACGGTGCGTATACGTCGCAACAGCCAAACCACAGCTCCTTGTAAGCGGACGAGCGGCCCGATCGTACCGCGCCGAATCCGTCATTGAACACCCCGGCGATTTAGGTCCCGCAGCGACGCGTCGACGGCGCAACTCAGGTTTCGTTGGTGATGCCACTGGGTAACGCTGCATGACCGTTGGTTGCCTGACACCCGTGCCGAGACCCCGCATCGACTTGTGAGCAACGAAAGAGCGGAGAACGACGGGTTCGAACACGATGCAGGTACGTACAAATAATGAGCTTGACAGCGAGGCAACGGGTCCAACCGATCTCGTCAATGCAGAGATGTGTTCACCCGCCGCGCTCGCCCATCGCTACGGAGAGGAAATCCGGCGAACCGCACTGCGGCTAACACGGTCCGAAATCGCTGCACAAGACGTTACGCAAGAGGTGTTTCTCCGCGTCATCCGCAACGGAGGCTTCGACTCAAGCCGCGGACCACTAGATCAATGGTTGCAGATCGTGACGCGCAACACAGCGATCGACTGGATCCGTCATGAAGCCGCCCATCGGCAAAGACTGACCCGTGTTGGAGCGATGCACTCCGCGACCGTTGTCGTCGTTGAAGAAGCCGTCGCCGCTCGCGCACAAGCAGCAGACGTCCGCGCCGCCGTGGCACTCCTACCTTCGCGCGAGCGCGAAGTGGTGTCGCTCGCCTACTTCGACGGACTCACCTATCGGCAAATCGCCGGCCGACTCGGACTCCCCGAAGGCACGGTCAAGTCACGAATCCGCCGTGCCCTGACACGGTTGGCCCACGTAGTCGCGCGAGATCCTGGCGATCGGTGAATGATGCATAACGCCTTGGTGTTCGTTGAGCCGGTTCGAGAGCATCCTGTCCCCGTTCCGCGACACAACACAATTTCAGTCAATGGGACGTCCGTCGTGCACGTGATCTGCGACTCCGATCTCGGGAACTCGGCTCGCGGTCTTGACCATGTCACGATCGGGCATCGCCAATGGCTGTTGGTCGACCTCACGACAGTTACATTCGCCACGCCGTTCGAATGCGGGGCTTTGATTACGACATTGGATCGAGTATCCCCGGGCCGCTTCTGCATCATCGCTACACAACGCTCACCTTGGGTTGGCGAAATGTTCCCAACGCGAACGCGGCAGGTGACCTTCCAATCAGTCGGAGACGCGCTCCAAATGCTGGTGTTAGCGGGAGAAGGATTCGGTGGAGAGTGGCCGGGCAGCGCGCTCGTCAGCCCCGTCAAGCTGAGCGTCACGCAATCGTGGTTAGCACGATGCCCGCTGGCTCCCCGCGCTCGCGACGCGGCGGCCCGTCATACGCGATAAGTCGCTCGGTCCGCGCAAGTCGGCAACCAAAGCACAGGCTTCCACGACCACCGGGATTGAGAACCGGCGATCCCGCCCGCTGCTCCGTCGCGCCTGACACTGTCTGTCTGCCTTGGAAGATTTTCGAGATTCGGAGCAATCCGAAACCGGCCGAGTGACGAACGATGGGTATGTCAAGCGATGACGGCTCACCTGACGCGCCCGAGTCGCGGAACGAGGGGTCGTCCGCGTTCGACTCCCTCGAACAGAGGAATGAATTTCTGAGAGAGGCGTATCGCGAACATCGTTCAGCGATCTACGAACTCGCCTTTCGCGTCTGCGGTGCCGAGCGCGCTGGCGACGTCACACAAGAGGTTTTCCTGCGGCTCTGGAAGCATCCCGAGCGATTGGATCCGCTACGAGCGACTCTACGCGCACACCTATTGACTAGCGCGAACGATGTCGCCATCGACTTCTTGCGTCGAGAAATCGTGCGCCACAAGCGCGACACAGGGGACGACCCCACCTCGAATCAGCCGGACTCAGCAATCGAGTCCGAACTCCACGCCTTGGAAGCCTCGGCACGGTTTGCGGAAGCTCTTTCTTCGCTCGATCCTGGCGAGCGCGACGCAATCCTCGGCGCCTTCTATAGTCGAGCGAGCTACCGTGCAGTGGCGACCGCAAGCGGGCTACCGGCCGAAGTGATCAGGTCGCGCATTCGAAGGGGTCTGTTGCGAATGGAGAGGGCTCTTCGAAGGTCCGGGTCGGCAATGATGGTCTGAGCCCGACCCGAGGTGGCAACGGCTCATCGTCGGTGGAAGCGGACCTTCGCAAGATGGTGTTCGCGTGAACATCGGAAACACATCTTCGAAATCTGGTCGACCCACGCCTGCCAGGCTGTTGAAGCCGAGTGAGGTGTCGAGCCGGGTTGGCTTCTTCGATCGATTTGCCGGTCTCACCGCGCAGATGGCGAGTCGAGCGCCGTTCTTCGCGTTCTGCCTCCTGCTCGTGATCATCTGGTTGATCCAAGGTGCGGTCGAGATCATCTCCAAGGGAAGCTTCTCTGCGTTCCTGGATGGCCAGTATCAGCTCGAAATCAATACGACCACGACGATCATCACGTTCCTCATGGTGGCCCTATTACAGAACAGCCAGACCCGAAGCGATCAAGCCCTCCAGCACAAGTTGAACGCGATTGCCGACGGGATGGCGCGTCCACGCCGATGCTGTCGTAGGCCACTTTCACGACGGCGATATTGATGCCGTTTTCCAGCGCGCGCAACTGCTCCAGCTTCTCCGCGTGTTCCAGCGGCGACAC
>JANMMQ010000492.1:0-3456 GCA_031373465.1 Ilumatobacteraceae bacterium
AGCACTCGGCTACCGCGAGTGCCAATCCTAGGCGGTAGCCACGACTGTTAGCAACCGGACGGTGAGAGTGCTAACCGGCCCGGCATGCGCGATACTCGCGGGCATGAGGGCCACGGGCCTGCAGGGCGAAGAATCGTCGGAGATCATCGAGATCATCGACGACGACATCGACGCGTTCAACAGTCGCACCCCGAACGTGACCGTTCACGACACCGGCGGACCGCGGTGGGTCGGGCCCGCCGCCGCTGTGGCTTTGGTGGCCCTGATCGGCTACGGGATCGCGACGTCGGCGTCGAGCGGGGCACCGAAGGCCGCTCCGGCTCCGAGCACCACGACGCCGAGAACGACGACCACACCACCTCCGGCGACGACGACGACCGTGCAGGCGCCGCTGGTCCCGTACTACTCGGCCGACCCACCGCGGGAGTATTCGGTGTCTAGGGCCGAGATGTACGAACCCGACAGGTCGTTCTTCGGGCCGGGTGAGTACCAGTTGTGGGCCACGACCGGCGCCACGTCGTCCTCTGGCTCGTGGTTCTCGATCCAGACCTATCCCGGTTCGACCATGACACCGGACGCCTACCGCGTGGAAACGGGGGAACGCTCGATCGCTGTGTCGCACAGCCCCTTCGGACAATCCGTTGCCCAGTTCTCCTCCACGGCGTTCGGTTCCGTCGCAATCACGTCTTTCGGGATGAGTGACGAGGACCTGGTCCGCGTTGCCGGCCTGGTGCTGGTCAGTCGCGGCAGCATCAGGATCCCCGACCCGTCGCTGGTGCCCGGTTACGACTTGGTCAGCTCGGTGCAGCCGTGGCTGGCGGTGCAGGGAGTGCCAGTCGAAACGGTCGGCTATCAGTCGAACAACGCCACTGCGGTCGGCCTCAACGGTTTTATCAACCTCTCCGTAGCTCCGCGTTCGCCGACCAACCAGGGCGGCAGCACGTTGGAGCGCCAGACGGCAATTCGCTTCTTCCTCGACCACACCACGACGTTCGTCGTCGATGGCCACGTGGCCGTTGCGGGAACGGTCGTCGGTCAGGACGACCAGAGCCTGGCCAGTTGGATCGCCGGCGACCACATCGTCACCGTGTCTGGCGCTCTCACCGTGCCCGAGCTCATTGCGGTCGCTCGGACCGTGCACCAGGTCTCGATCGACGAGTGGCAGGGAATGCAGTTCCAGGCGACCAAGCACAACGCCGACAACAACTTCGGCGGGTTCGAGTCCGACTCGGTAGCGGTGTCCTTCGGAACCGACAGCGAGTCGAACCCGTGGGTCATCAAGGTATCAGTGCTGTCGTTCCCGCCGAACGAACCCGACATCGGGTGGCATTGGGACAAGAACCATGGCGGGTTCAACGGCGAGTTCCCGACAAGCGCAGACGACACGGCCAAGATCAACACAGTGGTCGAGAACCGCCGCACCTACGTACTCGCCGATCTGCCGCGCGCTGTTGCCGCCACGGCGCGACTCGAGATCACTCGGGCCGGTCTCGACCTGGTGGACATCCCCTTCAACGACATCTCGCCAGATTGGGACCGCACCTTCGCGGCGTACGCCTTCAGCGAGCCCACGACCTACACGGCAGAGATCATCGGTGAGGACGGCACTGTTTTGGCCGGCTGGCCGCGGCCGTGAAGACGCAGCACGACCCAGCGCCGGAGATCATCGAGGTGATCGACGACGACGGGGAGGCCTTTCGCGATTCCACGGCATCTCACGCCAGCAGTGCGAGCTCGCGGGGCTCGAGGTGGTTCGGTCCGGCAGCCGCCGGGGCGCTGGTTGCCATCGTCGGTTACAGCGTGATCAGCAGTGCCATCAACTCGGACAAGGCGACTTCGAAGTTGAACCCCCTCGCGCCGCAGTTCTACGTGGCCGATCCCCAGCCGGGCTTCAAGATGTACCTGGCCGAGCAGCGCGGCGAGAGCCAGACGACCGCCGCAGACTTCAGCGAACCCGGCCCGGCGCAGTTGTGGGGAACAGTTGACGCCACTGCGACCTCCGGGTCCTGGTTCGTCATCTCACGCGACAGCCATCACGCAACAGGGCGCAACTCGTACCGCACGCTGGTCGATGGAATCGAGGTGATCGTCGAACGCGACCCGGCCTCGGGCGAGAAACGTCTGTCGTTTTCCAAGGGCGGCAACCAGTTGGAGATCTACTCGCGTGGGTGGGTGGACCGGCAGCTGATCAGGCTTGTGCGGTCGGTCGGTATTGACACGTCTGGGATCCACTTCAGCGATCCCTTCTTCACGACTGATCACACGCTGATCCTCGACTCCGATCCGGCCACTGCGTTGTTCGGCCAGCCCGTCGCCCGGGTCGAGTACGCGACAGGGATGCCTCCATCGTTGTCGGAGAACTTCAGCATCACCGTCGCGGCGAACAACATCGCCGACCCAACGGATGTCGCCAAGTTCGCGATCGTCCAGAGCACGAAATTCCCGATCGGCGATCAGACAGCGATCGTTGGCCAGTCGGCGGAGGATCCGGCGATCTCTATCGTCCAGTGGCACGACGGCCAGCGGTTGATCACGATGCGCGGAAACCTCGACGCTGAGCGCATGCAGGCCATCGCCAAGACGGTTCATAAGAGCGCCGATGACACCGTGCGTCGACAGCTCGAAACCCCGGATTCGGTCTCGGCCACCCGCGCGGTGCCGCACACCGTCGTATCGGGAATGCTCTCCGACGGCTGGGGTTGGACGGTCAGGGTGTCGCACAGGGATCCTGTCGACCCGAATACCGGGTACCTGTGGTGGATCGGCCAACCAGGGGACACGGCGACCCCCAGTGAGACCCGTCCGAGCCTGCCCAGCGGTGCCCCGACGATCGAGACCCTCGTGGAACACGGCCGGACGTACATACTGGCCAAGGTCCCGCGCGGGATGACCGGCGCCGAGCTGCACGTCAGTCCGACGGGGCTGGCATCGACGGTCACGCCGTTGTTCGATGTGGATCCAAGCCTGGCCGATCAGTTCACGGCTGCGGTGTTCTTCGAGCCGGTTACCTTCACGGCGCGCATCGTCGACGGCGACGGCATGACCGTTGCGGTCTGGCCGACGTCCTGAATCAGCCCGGCATCGCCAACAGTTCCACGCCGCTGCACCGAGCGAGGTCGATTGCAAGGTGGAGGGGCAGCCCGATCACATTGCTGACGCTGCCTTCGACACGTGACACCAGCACTGCACCAGCCCCCTGGACCGCGTAGGAACCGGCCTTGCCCAACGGTTCGCCCGTAGCCACGTACCACTGAATTGTTGCCTCGTCGAGCGTGACGAAGGTGACCAAGGTGGTGCAGATGTCGACGTGCTGTTGGCCGCCAAGTGAGATGGCGACTCCGGTGTGCACGCGGTGAGTGCGACCAGAAAGTCGTCGCAGCATCGACGCGGCGTCGGCCTCGTCACGTGGTTTGCCGAGGATCGCCGCGTCGATCTCGACTGTTGTGTCTGCGGCAA
>JANMMQ010000494.1:0-1623 GCA_031373465.1 Ilumatobacteraceae bacterium
CGGCAGTGAAACACCCCACACGAGTCAAACTGACCTTCGCCGATCGGCCGATGTAGCGTTCGCGCCGATGGAGGACCTCTCGATCGAAGACCTCATCGCTGATGTCGTCGCCAATCCGACGCCGACCCGGGTCTCACCTCAATCTTCGACGCCTCCGGCACCTACGCCGGCGCCTTCCACCATCGCCGGCAAGATCGTGCGGCGCATCACACGTCGTCGCTGAACTGCCACTCCGGTCGCAGCGTCACGACGCCGGATGATTCGTACGGGCGGCCCGTTGTCACGTCGAAGCGGGTGGCCACTTGCAGGTGGTCGTATTCGTGTTGGCGGTTGAAGTCGTGGACCGCGGTGTGCACGTCGTAGGCGCCGGGCAGCAGGCTGATGTCGCGCACGACGATGTCGATCCAGCCATCGCCACTGACCGAGTCGGGGATCAGGCCGACATCGCGGCTGCACGGCGACGACACGGTGGCGCCACCGAGCGAGTCGATGATCAGGCTGAAGATCGGTCGCGGCACGGCTTTGTGGCTGGTGTAGTACATCCGGAACCTGACGGTGTCACCGGTTTGAAAACGAGTTACGGGACTTAGATCGTCGCCGACGAACATCTCGACTTCGGTGATGATCAGTTCGCCGGAACCGCGTCGCGTGCTGCCGGTCTCGTCGTGAGGCGTCGAGCCGAGCATGCTGTCGGTGTAGGCCTCGACGAGCGTCTTCGGGTCGCCTTCGCCACTGACGAGGCCTTGCTTCAACCAGATCGCCCTGTCGCACATGTTGCGCACGCTGGCCAGGTCATGAGTCACGAGCACGATCGTCCGCCCGTCGTTGCGGAACTCCACGAACTTCTCGAGACAGCGCTTCTGGAACGTGACGTCGCCGACGGCGAGGACCTCGTCGACGATCAGCAGCCGCGGGTCGACGTTGATGGCAACCGAGAACGCCAAACGCACGTACATGCCCGATGAGTACGTCTTGACGGGCTGATCGATGAACCGCTCCAAGCCGGAGAACTCGACGATCTCGTCGAACCTCGTCGCGATGTCCCGTCGGTTCATGCCCAGGATCGCAGCGTTGAGGAACACGTTCTCGCGACCCGACAACTCGGGGTGGAAGCCTGCGCCCAACTCGAGCAGCGCCGACATCTTTCGATGCACGCGCACCGAGCCTTGGTTCGGTCGGAGGATGCCGGCCATGCACTTCAACAGCGTCGACTTGCCCGAGCCGTTGTGGCCGATGACGCCGAAGACCTCGCCTTCTTCGACGTCGAAGCTGACGTCCTGCAAGGCGACGAACTCGTCGAAGCGGTTGCGTCCCTTCGCAGCGATTCGCTGCTTCAAGGAGTTGGCCCGCTCGCGATGGATCCGGAACGTCTTGGTGACGTTGTCGACCTCTAGTACGACGTCGCCCATCGCTACATCTCCTCGGCGAACCGCGGCGAGAGCCGGCCGAACACGAAGTTCCCGAACAGGAACGCAGTGCCTGCGTACACGATGAGCACACCGAAATCGCGCAACGACGGCATTGTCAGGTCGTACATCACATGCCGCACAGCTGTGACGAAACTGCCCGTCGGGCCGTGGGCGGCGATGAGCCGCAGCGCTCTCGGGATCTTCGGGTTGGCCG
>JANMMQ010000507.1:0-3632 GCA_031373465.1 Ilumatobacteraceae bacterium
CTGCCGATTCCGACCAGTACGCCTTCGACTCGCTGATCGACGCCACCCCGGCCCAGATGTCCGGCGTCGAAACCGACCAGGACGAGACAGCCATCATGCGACTCGATCTCGGTGCGATCGACGTCGACTCGGCGACCACACCGAGTTGGTCGGCTTCGGGAGACGATCCTTTGATCGTCGGTGACGAACTGCAGTAGTCCACTTGCAAAATTCATCGTGGCCAGTCGACGCCGGCCGGTAGGATCTGAGATGACGTTGACGAGGCAATCACCTCCGAGTCTTCGGAAGAACGGCCGTCCGGCTCAAACCAGTCGGCCCAGTAGAACCGAACGGGTCCAGCCCGATACAGCTGGCGCAACCGAGTGGTTGCCGTCTGCGGGCGGTGGCAAGCAGGGTGGGATCGCGAGCAACGCTCGTCCCTGTGCAACATGATTTCACAGGAGCCCGCAGATGTACCCCGAAGTCGACCCGCAACCCTCGTTCCCGGCAATCGAGGCGGACGTTCTCGCCTCGTGGGCCGAGCGGCACACCTTCGAGGAGTCGATTCGCCGTCGTGCCGCCACCGATGAGTACGTCTTCTACGACGGCCCACCGTTCGCCAACGGGTTGCCGCACTACGGCCACCTGCTGACCGGCTTCGTGAAGGACACCGTTCCCCGCTACCAGACGATGCGTGGACGGCGCGTCGAGCGTCGTTTCGGTTGGGACTGCCACGGCCTGCCGGCAGAGGTCGTGGTCGAGAAGGAGCTCGGGATCAGCGGGCACCCGGCCATCACCAAGTTCGGCATCGACAAGTTCAACGACGCCTGCCGCACGAGTGTGCTGCGCTTCACCGACGAGTGGCAGCGCTACGTCACTCGTCAGGCCCGCTGGGTTGATTTCGACAACGACTACAAGACGCTCGATCTCTCATACATGGAGAGCGTGATGTGGGCTTTCAAGACGCTGTGGGACAAGGGTCTGATCTACGAGGGGTTCAAGGTGCTGGCGTACTGCTGGCGCTGCGAGACGCCGCTCAGCAACACCGAGACACGGATGGACGACGTGTACCGCGATCGCCAGGACCCCGCGCTGACTGTCGAGTTCGAGCTCGACTCCGGTGAACGGATCCTCGCCTGGACGACGACACCGTGGACGCTGCCGAGCAACCTCGCGCTAGCGGTCGGGCCAGACATCGACTACGCCGTGATGGAGGAGGACGGTGTCCGCTACATCCTCGCCGAATCGCGTCTCGACGCGTACGAGCGCGAGCTCGCGAACGCGGTGAAGGTCGACACCGTCAGAGGCAGCGATCTCGTAGGGCGCCGCTACACACCTCTGTTCGCGTTCTTCGCTGACACACCGAACGCGTTCCAGGTGTTGTCGGGCGCGTTCGTCTCGACGGAGGACGGCACGGGAATCGTGCACATGGCGCCCGGCTTCGGCGAGGACGACCAGATCGCGTCGAACGCGGTCGGCATCCCCACCGTGTGCCCGATGGACGAGCACGGGCGCTTCACCGCGGATGTCCCGCCGTGGGCAGGGATGCACGTGTTCGACGCCAATGCCGAGATCGTCAAGGAGCTGAAAGCTCGCGGAGTCGTGGTGCGCCACGACAGTTATCAACACCCGTACCCGCACTGCTGGCGGTGTGCCGAGCCACTGGTCTACCGGGCCATCAGCAGCTGGTTCGTCCAGGTCTCGGCGTTCAGGGATCGGATGGGCGAGCTCAACCAGCAGATCCAGTGGGTGCCGGAGCACGTCAGGGACGGAAGCTTCGGCAAGTGGCTTGCCAACGCCCGCGACTGGAGCATCAGCCGCAACCGCTTCTGGGGCTCACCGATCCCCGTTTGGAGGAGCGACGATCCCAACTATCCGAGAATCGACGTCTACGGATCGGTCGCCGATCTGGAACGCGACTTCGGTGTGGAGATCACCGATCTGCACCGGCCGTACGTCGACGATCTCGTGCGTCCGAACCCGGATGATCCGACCGGCCGGTCCACGATGCGTCGCGTCGCCGAGGTGCTCGACTGCTGGTTCGAGTCTGGCTCGATGCCTTTCGCCCAGGTCCACTACCCGTTCGAGAACGCGGACTGGTTCGAGAGCCACTATCCAGGCGACTTCATCGTCGAATACATGGCCCAGACGCGGGGGTGGTTCTACACACTCCACGTGTTGGCGACAGCTCTGTTCGATCGTCCGGCGTTCCGCACGTGCATCAGCCACGGCATCGTCCTCGGCGATGACGGACAGAAGATGTCCAAGAGCCTCAACAACTACCCGGATCCGATGATGGTCTTCGACACCTATGGTGCCGACGCGATGCGATGGAGCCTGCTGTCGTCGACGATCTTGCGCGGCGGTGATCTCGAGGTGACCGAGAGCGGCATCCGCGAGAGCGTTCGCCATGTCGTACTGCCGATCTGGAACACGTACTCCTTCTTCACGATCTATGCCAACGCGGCCGGTTACACGGCACAGCGACGCACAGAGTCGAGCGATCCGCTCGATCAGTACATCCTCGGAAAGTTGCACGCACTCGTCGACGACGTCACGGTCGCGATGGATGCGTACGACCTCTTCGCTGCATGCGGAACGCTGCGGACGTTCCTCGACGCCCTCACCAACTGGTACGTCCGTCGTTCGCGCGAGCGGTTCTGGGCGGGCGACCCCGAAGCACTGGATGTGCTCTGGACGGTGCTGACCACGATGTGTCAGGTCGCCGCGCCGCTGTTGCCGCTCACGGTCGAAGCTGTCTATAGCGGCCTGGTCGGCGACGACACCAGCGTGCACCTGACCGAGTGGCCGACAACGACGGATCTCGCCGAGTCTGCGGACCTCGTGATGGCAATGGACCGCGTCAGGGATGTGTGCAGCGCATCTTCGGCAGTCCGCAAAGCAACAGGCCGGCGAGTGCGCCAGCCGTTGGCCAACCTGACGATCGCAGCGCACGACGCCAAGACGCTGGACCCGTTCCGAGGCATCATCGCCGACGAGCTCAACGTCAAGGAAGTGACTCTGTCGACGGATCTCGACGCCGTCGGTGCGTTCGAGCTCACAGTGGTCCCCAGCGTCCTCGGTCCGCGCGTTGGCAAGGACGTGCAGAACGTCATCGCCGCAGTGAAGCAGGGCCAATGGACGCAGGACGCCGGCACCGGCGTCGTCACCGCCGGCGGTGTCGAGCTTCGTGAGGGTGAGTACTCCCTCCGACTGGTCGCGGCCGATCCCACGCGAGCCGCAACCCTTCCGGCCAACACCGGCGTCGTCGTGCTCGACATCGACCTCACTCCCGATCTCGAAGCCGAAGGTGTGGCCCGCGATCTCGTGAGGCTCGTGCAACAGGCTCGGCGGGACAGCGGTTTGCACGTCAGTGACCGAATCGACCTTCGGCTCGGGCTCCCGGAATTGATCAGGGCCAAGGTGGCGCGGTTCTCTTCGTTGATAACGGAGCCGACGTTGGCCGTGTCATTGGCCTTCGAGGACGGCGAACCCAATGCCGAACTCGATGGCGAACCGGTCTTCATCGGGATCGCCAAAGTCTGAGGTCCGACAACATCGGGCTGCTTCGGCGCTAGCATCGCAGCCTCAACTGGGTCGACGGAGGTTCACCACAGATGGCAACTGCCAAGAAGGCTCCCGCCACGAAGGCA
>JANMMQ010000517.1:0-4354 GCA_031373465.1 Ilumatobacteraceae bacterium
CTGTCGATGGACTACGAGGTCTTCTTGCTGTCGCGCATGAAAGAAGAGTTCCAACGCACCGGCGACAACGCCACCGCAGTGGCCGACGGCCTCGCCGCAACCGCACGCGTCATCACCGCCGCGGCCATCATCATGGTCTGCGTGTTCTCGGCGTTCGTGCTCGGTGACGATCGCAACTTGAAGCTGTTCGGTTTGGGTCTGGCTGCTGCCGTGTTCGTCGACGCGACGATCGTGCGAATGGTCCTCGTCCCGGCGACGATGGAACTGCTCGGCGACCGAAACTGGTGGATCCCGAAGTGGCTCGACAAGATCTTGCCGCGGGTCAACGTCGAAGGCCACCACGAGCCCGAACCCGAGCCGGAGCCTGAATCAGTCCTCGTCTGACACAGGGCGCCTTGACAAGCACCCCCGCCATAACGTAGCGATACGAAGACATGGCCAAACCACTAGTCATCGTTGAATCCCCCGCCAAGGCCAAGACCATCTCGAAGTTCTTGGGCAATGCGTTCGACGTGCGCGCCTCGGTCGGGCACGTTGCCGACCTGCCCAGCAAGGGCTTGTCGATCGATGTCGACAACGGTTTCAAGCCGACATACGAGCTGACAACCCGCGGCGCACAGGTGGTGAAAGAGCTGCGTGTGCTGATGAAAGACGCCAGCGAGCTCTATCTCGCGACCGACGAGGATCGCGAGGGCGAGGCCATCAGCTGGCACCTCCTCGAGTACCTGAAGCCGAAGATCCCCGTCAAGCGAATGGTGTTCCACGAGATCACCAAATCCGCGATCGACCACGCGGTCAACAACCCCAGAGGAATCGACTACGGCCTGGTCGACGCGGCGGAGACGCGCCGATTGCTGGACCGGCTCTACGGCTATGAGGTCTCCCCCGTGCTGTGGCGCAGGGTCAACCGCGGGCTTTCCGCGGGTCGCGTGCAGAGCCCGTCGGTACGTTTGATCGTCGAACGCGAGCGCGAACGGATCGCGTTCGTGCAGGCCGGGTACTGGGACATCGAACTGCTCACGGCTACCTCACCCGCGTTCAACGCCACGCTGGTCGCGCTCGACGACGCCAAAGTGGCAACGGGCAAGGACTTCGGTAGCGACGGCCGCGTCAAGCCCAACGTCGTGGTGGTCGACGAGACACGCGCCACGGCGTTGGCCGAAGGGCTGCGAACGTCCGAGTTCACCGTACGTTCGGTCGAGGAGCGTCCGTATCGCAGCGCTCCGAAGGCGCCGTTCATGACGTCCACGCTGCAGCAAGAGGGCGGGCGCAAGCTGCGCCTCAGCGCTTCCCAGGTGATGCGCGTTGCCCAAGGTCTGTACGAGCGGGGATACATCACCTACATGCGAACCGACAACGTCACGCTCAGCGACGAGGCACTGTCGGCCGTGCGCGCCGAGGTCAGGCGCGGGTACGGCGACAAGTTCCTGTCCCCTTCACCTCGGCAGTTCTCGTCCAAGATAAAGAACGCCCAGGAGGCCCACGAGGCCATCCGCCCATCGACACCGCTGCGCAGCCCCGACTCCCTTGCCGCCGAGTTGAACGGCCAGGAGCTGTCGATGTACCGGATGATCTGGCAGCGCACGCTGGCCTCGCAGATGGCCGACGCAACCGGCGTCACGGTCACGGTCCGCCTGGGTGCCACCACGGCTGATCCCACTCGCGACAACGCACCGACCGACGCTGTCTTCGCCGCCAGCGGTACAACCATCAGCTTTGCGGGCTACCGACAGGTGTATGTGGAATCCGTCGACGACACCGAGGCCGTCGATGGCGATCGGGAAGCGCTGCTGCCTCCGCTGGCCGTCGGAGCCGCCGTCGATGTCGAGTCGCTGACGCCCACCGGGCACAGCACTTCGCCGCCGGCGCGCTACACCGAGGCGTCGCTCGTCAAGCGTCTCGAGGAGCTGGGCATCGGCAGGCCGTCGACCTGGGCGTCGATCATCCAGACCGTTCAGGATCGCGGCTACGTGTGGAAGAAGGGGCAGGCACTGGTACCGACCTGGACCGCCTTCGCCGTCGTCGGGCTGATGGAGAAGCACTTCGGTGACCTCGTCGACTACGCGTTCACGGCGCGCATCGAAGAGGACCTCGACTCGATCGCCCGCAACGAGCGGCAGAAGCAGAATTGGCTGCAGCACTTCTACTTCGGAGACGAAGGCGACCACCTGCCCGGTCTGAAGCGTCTCGTCGAAGAGAACCTCGACGAGATCGACGCCGCAGAGATCAACACCTTCCCGATCGGCAACGATCCTCACGGCAATCCGATCGTGGTCAAGCCGGGGAAGTACGGGCCGTACGTGAAGCGCGGCGACGACACCGCCAGCGTCCCCGACGACCTCACACCCGACGAACTGACCGTCGAGATGGCCCTGAAGCTGTTGGCGTTGCCGAAGAGCGACGAGCCGATCGGTGAGCTCAATGGGTATCCGGTCTTCGCCAAGAACGGGCGGTACGGCCCGTACGTCCAGTGGGGCTCGCCGGACAATCTGCCGCCGGGACTGGACAAGCCGAGGATGGCCAGTCTGTTCAAGACGATGGTGCTCGAGCGAGTGACAGTCGACGAGGCAGAGGAGCTGCTGCAACTGCCGCGAACGCTCGGCGTGGACCCGGCCGATGGCGAGTCGATCACGGCCAACAACGGGCGCTACGGACCGTACGTGCAGAAGGGCAAGGACTTCCGCAACATCACCAACGAAGAGCAGTTGCTGACCATCACGCTCGACCAAGCTCTCGAGATCTTCTCGCAACCGAAGGTCTTCCGGCGCGGCGGGGCGACCAACATGGCGGCGAAGGGCCCGTTGCGCGAGTTCGGCAACGACCCTTCTAGCGGCAAGCCCGTTGTTGCCAAGGATGGCAAGTTCGGTGTCTACGTCACCGACGGCGAGACCAACGCCTCGCTTTCCAAGGGCGACCGGCTTGAGGCGATGCCGCCGGAACGGGCCTACGAGCTGCTGGCCGTGCGCCGCGAGGCGATCATCGAAAAGGGTGGCGCACCCGCCAAGAAGGCCCGCGCCACCAAGAAGGCCGCAGCCAAGAAGGCCGCACCGCGCAAGGCGCCCGCCAAGAAGAAGTCCTGAGGCCTCCCGGCCCTACCCGGCGATCATCACGCCAAGGACTCCGGCCAGCACCAGGGCCGCGCCCGCGTAGTCGCGGCGAGTGTTGCGCTCGTGCAGCCACCAATGAGCGATGGCAAACGTGAACAGCAGCTCGATCTGACCGAACGTGCGAACCTTCGCAGCGTTCTGAAGGGCGAATGCCCACGACCAGCACGCGGAGCCACACACGCTGAGGACACCGACCACGGAGCTGGACCGCCAGTGGTGAAAGGCCAGACCGATCTGTTCGCGTTCACGGACGGCGAGATACCCGCCATGGATGACGGTCTGCATGGTGTTCATTACGGCCAGCGCAACGATGGCGCGCACCAGCGCCGGCGTGTCGCCGAGCGACTGGGTTGCCGCGCGAATGGCCACCGCAGCCAGCCCGAACCCGGTCCCTGCGAACAGACCCAGCACCGCGGCCTTGTCGGGGTGGCGCAATATCGTGCGCCCGCCGGCCAACAGCACGACGCCGGCCATGCACAGCACGGTCGACAGCCAGCCGAGCGGGCGAAGTGTCTCGTCGAGCAGCACTGCGGACAACACCGCGACCTGCACTACCTCGGTCTTGGAATACACAGTGCCGACGGCGAACCCTCTGGCATCGAACGCACTGATCAACAGGACGGTCGCCACGATCTGGGCGAGGCCGCCGCCGGCGATCAACGGCCAGAACCGCGGTGGGGGCATCGGCAGGTGTTGGCCGCCGATGGCCATGCCGGCCACTGCTGCGAAGGCGATGGGTGCACCCCAGACGTATCGGACGAAGCCCGCCCCGCTGATCGACAGCAGGGCGCGCAACCGCTGCTGCATCGCCGTTCGCCAGGTTTGGAAGATCGCCGCAGCAACCGTCACCGCCATCCACATCGTTCTCAACCGGTCCTCTAGTGTCTCAACATATGAGATTTAATTCTCAAACACAGCCTAGCCTATCCGGATGGATATGGTGCGCCGAGTATGAGTACGGGTCGCTACATCGCCCTCGAAGGTGCCGAGGGCACCGGCAAGAGCACGCACGCCGCCCGGCTCGCCGCTCACCTCGATGCGGTCCTGACCCGTGAAACCGGAGGGACCGACATCGGGGCGCGCATCCGCAGCATCCTTCACGACACCTCGTTGACCCATCTCTCCCACCGCGCCGAAGCACTGCTGACCGCCGCTGACAGAGCTCAGCACATCGACGAGATCGTCGCGCCCGCACTGGCCGCCGGGCGCCACGTTGTCAGCGATCGCAGCGTCTACTCGACCCTGGC
>JANMMQ010000570.1:0-5248 GCA_031373465.1 Ilumatobacteraceae bacterium
CCAACCCCACCTAATACGCGGGCGGGCTGTTCCGCCACGGACCCCGCCACCCGGGGTCCCCCCGCCCACCTGTGTGACCATACCACCTCGACGCGGGCCCCCTATGGGCCCCGGGGGGACCTTTGGGCCGCCCGCGTCCGCTTCCCGGCCCCGCCCTTCCACCGCTACGGGCCGTATACGCCCACAGCCGTGTCAGCGCCCCGCTTGCTCGCTGTTCGCATCTACGCTGAGGCGCATGCCTGGCTTCTGTCCGGAACTCGTCGGGTCGATGTCGGAGGGGGCAGCGGGCAACCCCACCGGGGCGATGATGGAAGCAGCGTTCGCACACCACGGGTTGGCGTGGCGCTACGTGAACATGGAGGTTGCCGCAGCAGCATTGGGCGATGCGGTAGACGGCAGCCGGGCCATGGGCTTTCGCGGCTTCAATTGCTCGATGCCCCACAAGGTGGCGGTGATCCACCACCTCGACGAGCTCGCTCCGTCAGCGAGCGTCATCGGAGCGGTGAATTGCGTGGTGCGCGACGGCGAACGCCTGGTCGGCCACAACACCGACGGTGAGGGGTTCGTACGTGCTCTACGCGAACGACTCGAGGTGCGAGGGTCCCGCATCGTCATGCTCGGCGCCGGTGGCGCGGCGCGGGCGATCGGGGTGGAGTTGAGTTTCGCCGGTGCACAGGAGATCATCGTCGTCAACCGCGACCATGCGCGCGGCGCCGCGCTCGCCGAGCTGATCGCCGCCAACACACGCGCCGAATGGCGACCGTGGGTCGGTGACGTGGTCGTGCCGCCAGGCACGGATGTGCTGGTCAACGCGACGTCGGTCGGTCTGTACGCGCCCGACGATCGTCCCGCCGTCGACATCGCTTCGCTCACCAACGCGTGGCTGGTGGCAGACGTGGTCTTCAACCCGGTCGACACACGCCTGCTCCGCGACTCCGCAGTGCTCGGTTGCGAGACGCTCGACGGTCTCGGCATGCTCGTGCACCAAGGTGCTGCGGCCATCGAACGGTGGGTCGGGGTTTCGCCCGACCGCAGCGTGATGCGCGAGGCACTCGCTTCGGCGATGACGCCCTGAACTCAGATTTCGTCGATGAGGTCGACGATCGTCTCCAGTTGTGTGAGTTGGGGTCGGGTCATTTGCTCAGTCATGAGGGCTCCAAGATGGGAACGCTGGGCGGCTCATCGACAAGCTGGTGCCGGGTGTGACCGGCTATGGCGAGGGTGATCCGAGCCATCATCGACTTGCGGTCGTCCCACGCTTGGCATTCGATCCAGATGACGCCGTCGCGGGCGACTGCGTGGTTGGGTCGGCCGCAGGCTGGGCAAAATGGCTGGTCACGGCCTGCTTGCTCGATGAGTTCGAGGGTCGAGGTGAGCGCTTCTTGTTGAGATTGCATTGTTCAAACCTCCGTTGCAGAGTTACGGTACGTCGCGTATCATAACTCTGATGAGGGATTCCCGGGGTGCGACTTCTGTCTCAGCGGGCGGCCTCTCGCCGACGCGCGTCGCCCGCCCGGGCCGTCCACGAAGCGACAAAGTGAATCAGGCGATCCTTGATGCCACACGCGACTTGATCGTCGAGCACGGCTTTGCGGACCTTCATCTCGAACACGTCGCGGCCAGAGCCGGCGTCGGCAAATCGACGATCTATCGACGATGGGCATCCAAAGAGGAACTCGCCCTCGAGCTGTTGCTGGCGCTCGCTTCGCCGCACATCGCGATCGAAGACACCGGCAACACCCGCGAGGAACTGACATCCTCGGTGAACAACGCGATACGCGGTCTCACGCGTAGCCCCTTTGGTCCGGTCATTCGCGCGTTGCTGTCGCACATCGCAGTGGATCCCGCGCTCGGCGACCCGTTCCGCGCGACCGTCGTGCAGGCGCGACGCACCGAGATTGCCGCCGTCATCGGACGCGGCATCGAACGCGGCGACGTCCGGCGCGACGTCAACGTCGACGTCGCGACCGAGCTCCTCGTCGGACCGGTGTACTTCCGGCTCATTTTCGGCGGGGAGCTCGACGACGTGTTCGCCAACAGCGTGGTCGACACTCTGCTGCAAGGCTTTGCGAGAGACCTACCTGAGCGGGCCTAAGCGTTCGCACTCGTTCGGTCCGAAGCAGGTCAGCTGACGCGAACTTTGATGCTCTCAACACGCTCAGCATGTTGACAGCGACAAAGTTCCGAAGGGGTCGTTCTTATCGGTTCTCGTTTTTGGGGGTAGCCTCATATGCGATGGGGTCATCGGTCGATCTGGGACGCGTTCATGAGGCTGCGGGGTCGCTGCTGCGTGGCGCCGATCAGTTCTACACGTCGGGCCGACGTGAGCTGGTCGAGCTGTTGGCAGCAGTCGGCCGGCCGGCGACGATCCCGGATCTGCTCGAATTGCGCCCGAAGTTGACCCAGAGCTCGGTGTACCGCAACCTCGCAGTGCTCGAGCAGGTCGGAATCGTGCAGAAGGTCGTCAGCAGCGACGACCGGGCCCGCTACGAGCTAGCGGAGGATCTGATGGGCCATCATCATCATCTGATCTGCGTGCGTTGCGGTCGCGTCGACGACTTCGTGGTGTCTCCGCGTGCGGAACGCAGTGTCGAGGCTGTGCTCGAGCGGGCGATCGGCGAGACGGGCTTCCGGCCGGCGGGGCATCGGCTCGATGTGGTGGGTACGTGCGCTGAGTGCGCATGAGGCTCAGTGACGGCGCCGGTCGCGGTGAATGTGATCGGCGTGCGCGTGAGCGTCTTCGGGTATGACGAGGTCCACGTGGTCCTGGTGGGGCACCGCAAGCAGTGCGATCCCGAACGCGTCCAGCAAACGTTCAGCGCTGAGCACATCTTCCGGTGAGCCTGCCGCGACGACGCGACCGGCGAGCAGGATCGCTTGGTCGCAGCGTGCTGCATCGCGCACGTCGTGGGTTGCGGTGATCACTGCTGCACCTCGCGCCAGTTCTTCGCTGATCAGCTCGGCGTAGCGCTCGTTGGCGCCGGCATCGAGGCCGGCCGTCGGTTCGTCGAGCATGATGAGGTCGGCTTCTCGAGCCAACGTGTGTGCCAGGTAGACGCGTTGTTGCTGGCCGCCCGACAACGACCTCAGCGGCTTCGAACCGAGATCGGAGATGCCAAGCCGTTCCAGTGAGTGAGCAACGGCTTCGCGGTCAGAGCGGGTGAGGCGCCCGAGCAGACCTCGGCGGCGATAGCGGGCCATCATCACGACGTCACGGACCTGTAGGGGCAACAATCCGCCCACGGAGTGGAACTGACCGAGATAGGCAACCCGTTGCGGTGTTCGACCCGGTTCGTCACCGAAGACCTTGACGTCGCCGGCGACCGGTGCCAGCAATCCGGCCAACGTCTTGAGCAGCGTGGACTTACCTGATCCGTTGACACCGACCAACGCCAACGACTGGCCAGAGGGCAGCGAGATTTCGACGTCGGCCACGACGGTGCGGTTGTCGTAGCCGATCGCCAGACCATGAGCCTCCACCACTTCAGCGCCGACCGTCATCCGACCACGACCGGCACATGACGCTGGCTCAGCGCCTGAGCGATTGCTTGAACAGTGAAGATCACGAAGAAGATCGTCACCGCGACGACGACGACGCTGGCGCCTGCGGCCAGGTTCAAGTGGTAGCTGATCAACAAGCCCACGTAGACCGACAACGATCCGATCGCCGCGCCCCACAGCATCATTGCCGGAACGCGCCGTGCCAGCAGCGCGCCGCAACCGGCGGGAGCCAACAGCATCCCGAACACGAGAAGCGTGCCCACGGTCTGAAACGACATCACGACGCAGATGGTGACCATCACGAGCATGAGCAACTCGAAGCGGCGCGCCGGCCAACCAGCGATGTCGGCCTGCTCGGGATCGAACGAGAGGAGCAGCAACGGGCGGGCGAAGACGCGGGCGATCACGGCGATCACAAGTGCTGCGATCGCCTGCTGGACCAAGTCGCTGCGCGACACGCCGAGGATCTCGCCGAACAAGATCCCGACGATGTCACCGGTGAACGAGTCCGAGCGCGAGACCATCATCACACCGAGTCCGAGCATGCCGACGAAAAGAAGGCCGATCGCGGTGTCGCTGCTGAGTCGGGACCTGCTCGTCACCAGATTCACGCCGGTGATCATCACCGCCGCGCCGACGGCGGCACCAAGGATCCCGGGTGCCCCGATGAGGAGTGCGCCGGCAACGCCGGGTAGCACCCCGTGCGCCAAGGCGTCGCCGAGAAACGCCAGACCGCGCAAGACAACGAACGTTCCCGCGATCGAACACGAGATCGCGACGAGCACGCCGGCGAGCAGCGAGCGCTGCAGGAACGGGTTGTCGAGGAACGGCCTGACGAACCAGTTCAACGCAGCGCGTCCGCGATGTTCGTTGCGATGTTCACCATGAACGAACGATATGAACCGTCGGCAGGCAGGTTGTGGGTCGACAACTCGACCACCTTCGTCCCGGTATCGCCGGCGATCGCCTCGACGGTGGCTTGGGGTGTGCCGATCTCCGCGAAGATCGCCGGGACGTTGGCGTTGCGGATCTTCCCGGTGAGGGCGGCGAGCTCACCGGCCGACGGTTCGGCCTGCGACGTGATCGACGGAATGATCGCACCGATCAACTGAAAGTGGTATCGCTCGGCGAAATATCCCATCGACTCGTGACCAGTGACGAGCTTTCGTCGCTCGGCAGCGATAGATCCGACGATCGATTCGACATCGGCGTTCAACGAGTTCAGGTCAGACTCGACTCTGGCGCCGCTGGAGGCAGCATCGACGGCTACCGCTTTCAGCGCCGTCACCAACGCACCGATCCACTGCTTCATCGTCAACGGATCCATCCACAGATGAGGATCGTCGGCCCCTGGCGCCTGGTCTGGGTCGTTCGCGTCGGCTCCTTCGCCAGCTTTGACCTTGCGGACCGTGACGTGATCGGCAACCGTGAACACCCGAACCCCATTCGACTTGGCTTCCTTCAACGGATCCTGGAGATTGCCCTCCAGACCCAGTCCGTTGTCGATCACCAGATCGGCGTTCAGCATCGACTCGACATCCTTCGCCGACGGGCTCCACTCGTGCGGGTTCGAACCGTTCGGCATCAGCACCTTCACGTCAGCCTTAGTGCCGACGACGTCTTTGACGACGGATCCCAACACGGAGTACGTCACGACGATCTGCGGCCGGGAGCTCGACGCCGATGTGTGATTGCTGCCGCACCCAACCAAACCGAGCCCGAGCAGCGGAACCGACAGTCGAGCAAT
>JANMMQ010000575.1:0-2707 GCA_031373465.1 Ilumatobacteraceae bacterium
GCCATGTCAGACGCTCCCGTTGGCGAGGGCCACAGCAGCACGGGCTGCTTCCAGCATGGTGGGTTTGGACGTGAGCTTCGACTCGGGTATGCCGGCATTCGCCAGCATGTCGCGGCCCTGCTCGGCGTTCGTGCCGTCGAGGCGGATCACGATCGGCGCCCGCAAATCGACACGACCCAGAGCTTCGACGATCCCCTTGGCGACTTCCTCACCGCGTGTGATGCCTCCGAAGATGTTGATGAAGATGCTCTTCACGTTCTGGTCGAAGTTGATCACCTCGAGAGCGGCGGCCATCACATCGGCGTTGGCTCCCCCACCGATGTCGAGAAAGTTGGCAGCAGATCCACCGACCTGGTTGACGACATCGAGAGTGCTCATGGCCAGGCCGGCGCCGTTGGCGATGATGCCGACAGTCCCGTCGAGGCCGATGTATTGAAGGTCGTGGGCGCGAGCCATCTGCTCGCGCTCGTCGAGCTCTTCTGTCGCTCGGAACTCGTCCCATTCCGGATGGCGGAAGGCAGCGTTGTTGTCGAGGCTGACCTTCGCGTCGAGGGCGTGCACTCCGCCATCGGGCCGAAGGATCAACGGGTTGATCTCGGCCAGGTCGCAGTCGCCTTCGGTGAAGCAGCCGTAGAGCTTGACAAGGATCTCCGCGGCTCCGTCGAGCGCGGCCGGGTTGAGGTGGGCATCGACGCACGCCTGTCGTGCCTCGGCCAGCGACAACCCGTCGACAGGGTTGATGTGATGCATGACGAGGGCATCTGGATTTGACACTGCGATGGTTTCGATCTCGACGCCGCCTTCGGACGACAGCATCAACAGGTGCTTCTTGGCTCCACGGTCGAGTGTGAACGATGCGTAGTACTCCTCGGCGATGTCACTGGCTCGTTCGACCCACACCCGCTTGACGATGTGACCCTTGATGTCCATGCCCAAGATGTTGGACGCGTGCAACCGGGCCTCGGCTGCGTCGTTGGCAAGCTTGATGCCGCCGGCCTTGCCGCGCCCGCCGACCTGGACCTGCGCCTTGACCACGACGGGATAGCCGACAGCATCGGCCTGGGCGACAGCCTCGTCGACCGTCGTGGCCACGCCACCCGCCGACACGGGGATGTCGTACCGGGCGAAGTACTGCTTGCCCTGATATTCGAATAGGTCCACCTAGTTCTCCTCGCTGTCCAACGCCGCTTCCAACCAGGCACTGATGCCCTTCAACGAACTTCCCGGACCGAAGATCTCGGCGACTCCTTGCGCCCTCAACTCGCGCGCATCGGCGTCCGGGATCACCCCGCCACCGAACACCAGAACGTCATCGAGACCTCGGGCGCGCAACTCGTGCATGACACGCGGGAACAACGTCAGATGAGCGCCGCTGAGCAGTGAGAGGCCGACCGCATCGGCGTCTTCTTGCAGCGTGGTCTCGGCGATCTGCTCGGGAGTTTGATGCAGCCCGGTGTAGATCACCTCAAATCCATGATCGCGAAGCGCCCTCGTGATGGTTTTCGCGCCGCGATCGTGACCATCGAGACCGGGCTTGGCAACCACGACGCGATATGGGCGCTTCACAAATCACGAACCATACGACCACTTCGTCGGTTGGCTCCAATCGCCATTGGCAGGCACACTGTGGTCGTGCGACGCCCACAACTTCGTTCCCCACTTGCCCGAGCCGTCGCACCGGTTCTCGGCGGTATCGGCTTCTTCGCCGTCCTGGCGTTGATCCTGTGGGGCATAGCGCACCTTGTCTCGCAGAACGGCAGCGGCGCGACCGCGAACCTGGCAAGCAACGTCTTTCGACCAGGTTCTGTCGAACGGTATGCAGCGATCGTTCGAGAAGACGGCCCTGTGCTGTTCCCGGATCTGCTCGGGACAGACGGTGACAAGTCCATCGTTCTCGACCACCAGGGCGACGATCCGATGATGGGCTGGAGCATCTATCTCGGGCATCCCGCCGATCGGCCGATCACGTGCAAGGTCACACAGGTCAGGCACACCGATCAGTTCACGGACTGCGAGGGAAGAACCCTCGCTGTCAACAAGTTGGCGCTACCGCCGAAAGGGATCGCGCCAGATGTCAGTGCCGACGGGATACTGACGCTCGATCTGATCCCTGACTGAATCAGACGAGTTCGTCGGCCCGTTCGAGAAGCCGTGCAGCGAACTCGTCGGTGTGCTGCGGCAACTTCGCCCGATGCAGAGCGAGCCCACCGAGCACCTCCGCACCCAACGTGTCGAGCACTCCGGTCATCTTCTGCAAGGAGCGTCCGGGGTTCAACGCGTACGTGCAGAACGCGGCTGCCTTCTTGCCCTTCATCGCAGGCAACTTGGCGAGCTCGCCGAGCGCCCAAGGGGTCTGCCCCACGACGAACAAGCCGTGAACCCACGTGCCCACGAGCACCAGATCTGCGGCCTGCAAGGCCGCGTAATCAGGCTGGCGCGCCCGGGACAGGCCGGTGATCCCCCAACCGGCTTGCTGCAACTTGGCGGCAATCATCTCGCTCGCCTTCCAGGTGTTGCCGGTCAGGCTCTCGACGAGAATCGCTGCTTTCATGCCGGCAATTCAAGCATGACCCTGCATGGCCCCGATTGCTTCTAGCTCGTGGCGGAGCTCGCGGCCCTTGCGAATCTTGCGGACGATCGTGACCACCGCAAGCGACGACATCGCGACGATCACCAGGCAGAGCACCACGATGACCTTCTTCGGCAG
>JANMMQ010000001.1:0-7690 GCA_031373465.1 Ilumatobacteraceae bacterium
CGTCGGGAGGACCGAATGGTTTTCCATCCGAAGTGACATACGGAGCGGCGAAGATGGCGCTCGTCAACTACACCATGGCGGCGGCCACCGAGCTCGGCGGTCACGGGGTGACGGCCAACATGGTTCATCCGCCGATCACGGATTCCGGCTGGGTCAATGACGCCGTTCGCGACTTCGCGGCCACTAGCTCTGAGCACTTTCACGTGGCAGATCCACCCGACGTCGCGGCGGTGATCGCCTGGCTGTGCACAGACGAGGCGCGGATGGTGACCGGCAACGTCATCCAGATGCGTTAGCGGAAGTTGGGCATCACTTCCGAAGCGAAGAGGTCCAGCGATTCGGTGTCCGGGTAGTCGCTGCACCACGGGATGAAGCCGGTGCATCCGAGGTCCACGTAGGTCTTGACCTTTTCGCAGACCTGCTCGGGCGTGCCGACCAACGCGTTCGCCTGCCACTTCTCGAACGAATCGCCCCCAAGACTGCGATTGCCCACCGCGCGCAACTCTGCCTCGGTCGATCGGATGCACATCTCAGGCGACCACGTCTTGCCGATCGTCTCTTCGTCGCGGCCGACCGCCGCGCAGTGACCCTTCAGGATCTCGCGCTTGTGCGCCCATTCCTGCGGCGATCCCCCGAAGTTGGAATAGTCGGCGTGCCGGGCAACGACGCGCAGCGTCAACTGCTCACCACCACCGCCGATCCAGATCGGGGGGTGCGGGGACTGCAGTGGTTTCGGATCACAGTTGGCACGCGACAGTTGGTAGTACTTCCCCTGGAACGTCGTCTCCGGCTGGGTCCACATGCTCTTCACGATCTCGACGCACTCTCGAAGCATGCCGATGCGATCCTTCGGCTTCGGGAACTCGAAGCCGTAGCCCTTGAACTCGTTCTCGTACCATCCGGCGCCGATGCCCCAATCGAGGCGGCCACCGCTGATCACGTCGACCGTCGAGGTGATCTTCGCCAGGAGGCTCGGTTGCCGATATCCGTTGCATCCCACCATCTGGCCGAGGCGCACCGTGCTCGTTCGCTGACTGATCGCCGAAATCGTCGTCCAGCATTCGAACACCGCCTCGTTGGCCGGACGGGGGACGTTGTGAAAGTGGTCGTAGACCCAGACCGAGTCGTAACCCAATGCCTCGGCGCGCAGGGCGATGTCGACCGATTTCTGCCACTTGGCATGTGCGCCTTCGATGCCGGCCAACTCCATCTTCCAGCCCTGTGGGACGAACGCACCAAAGATGATCTTGCTCATGCCGGCGACCATAGTTTTCTATAGGTTGCGGCAATGGAATTCTCGGTTGCCGAATTGCACGAGGCAATTGCGGCGACCCGACCGGACGCCGAGTGTCTCGTGTTTCGCGATCGTCGTCCACACTGAGTTTGCACCGACGCTCGCCGATGTCATCGGCGACCTCCCGCGGTTGCGCGTGATCCTGCAGGTACCCGATGGTTCCGGCAACGACCTGCTGCCCGGTGCTGTCTGGTACGAGAACGCCCTGGCCGCGGAATCGCCCGACAGACCCCCCGTGGTGTGGAGCCCAGACGACTTGTACATCCTCTACACCGGAGGCACGACCGGCATGCCCAAAGGCGTGCTGTGGCGAAACGGCGACGCCAACGTCGAGTGTTTCGGTGGCTCTGCAGCCCCGACGTTGGCCGAAAGACTCGTTAGCCTCGCTGTCGTGAGCAAACGTGCGTGGGACAGCGAAGCGTTGCCGCAGGGGGACGACAAGGTCACCGCGGTCCGCCAGATGTTCGACGCGATTGCCCCGCGGTACGACCTCGTCAATCGGATCATGACCTTCCGCCTCGACGTGCGCTGGCGACGAAAGACCGTCAAGCTCCTCGCCTTGCCCGAGGGCAGCACAGTGATCGACCTCGCCAGCGGCACTGGCGACCTCTGTCTCGATCTGGCGCGCGCCGGTCACCGCCCTCTGTCGTTCGATCTCAGCTTCGGCATGCTCGCAGCCGATCGCAGCGGCGCGCCGCGGGTGCAAGCCGACATCTTGCGGCTGCCATTGTCTGCTGACTCCGTCGACGGTGCAACCTGTGGCTTCGCACTGCGCAACCTCGTCGAACTTCCGCGATTCTTCGACGAGTTGGGTCGCGTCGTGCGTCCCGGCGGACGTATCGCTCTGCTCGACGTCGGCGTTCCGCGCAACAGGCTGATCCGAACCGGCAACAACCTCTACTTCGGCAAGGTCGTCCCCAAGATCGGTGGCCTGCTCAGCGATGGGGCCGCGTATCGCTACCTGCCCAAGAGCGTCGCGTACCTACCGTCGCCGCAACGGATGCTGTCGGACCTGCGCGCCGCCGGGTTCACCGAGGTGAAGCACCTGCAACTGTCCGGCGGAATCACTCAGCTGCTCCTCGGCACCCGGAGCTGAAGTGTCGTGAAGGCCGTCAGCCGACCGCTCGATCGGGAGGTCGATCTCAACGACATCGCCCGCGGTGACGGGTATCTGTTCGTCCGCGACGGTGTCGGTGTCGCCGGCCGTGGAGTCGCCGCCCGCATCCCCATTGATGAGGTGGCTGAGTTTCTCTCGGCCATCGAACACGACGACCATGCGAATGGTGCACGGCCACTTGCCATGGGCGTCGTGCCGTTCAAACCTGGCTCGCCGTGCGAGTTGGTCGTTCCTGCGATGACCGTCGTCAAGGCGGCAGATGGTCGGCGCTGGGTGACGACGATCGATGACACGCCGGCCGACCTCGACACACCGAACCGACCCGAGCCCAGGGCCCAGAGCTTCACCACCGAACCCCTCACCCCGGTCAAGCACTACCTGAGGGCAGTTGCCGCGGCACGCGATGCGGTGCGCGTCGGCCGCTTGACAAAGGCCGTGATCGCCAGGGAGATACGAGTCAGCAGCGACGAGCCGATCGACATCCATGCCGTGCTCGTGCGTCTGCGCCTGTCGTTCGGTTCGAGCTATCGATATTCGATCGATGGCTTCGTGGGCGCAATGCCCGAGCAGCTCGTGGCTGTGCAGGGCAACACCGTCACAGCACATCCCTTTGCGGGAACCACGCCCCGGACCGGCGACCCCGAGACCGACCGAAGCGCGGCCGCTGCGCTACTTGCAAGTGCGAAGAACCAGACCGAGCACCGGGTGGTGATCGACATGATTCACGACACGTTGCTGCCGTGGTGCAGCTACCTCGATTGGGAGCCCGAGCCCTCGATCGTCGCGGTCGCCAACGTGCAGCACCTCGGGACACGCATGGAAGGGCACCTCTCGGATCCGAGACCGAACGTGCTGGAGCTCGTCCGCACGTTGGCGCCGACGCCGGCGGTCGGTGGGTTCCCCCGCGCCGAGGCATTGGCCCTCATCGAGGAAGTCGAGGGGTTCGAGCGCGGTCGCTACGCGGGGTCTGTCGGTTGGGTCGATTCCGCCGGCGACGGCACCTGGGCGGTTGCGCTCCGCTGTGCCGAGTTCTCGTCCGACCGGCGCAGTGCTCGACTCGTGGCCGGCGGCGGCATCGTCGCCGACAGCGAGCCCTTGGCGGAGTTGGCCGAAACCCAGGCGAAGTTTCAGGCGATGCTGTCAGCGATCGTGCGACCGTAGTCAGCCGAGGGCATCGACTACGGCTCTATTCAGCTCGGCGTGCACCTTGACGTTCCTGTTGCGCTCGGATGGGACCCGAACGACGCATGTGCCGGGTTCGTCGAAGGCAGCGGCAAGCTCGCTCGCTGTCTCGGCAACGTACGCCCGAAGACCGAGGGCGCGCGCAACTTCGACGATGTCGGTGCCATGGGGCGTGCCGAACAACTGCTCGAACCGTTGAGTGGGCAGGGTTGCTGCCTGCGGAAGGAACGAGAAGATCGCCCCGCCGTCGTTGTCGGTCACGACGATTGTGAGATCGAGACCTCGCGAGCGCAGTGCGGTCAACGACGACATGTCATGACAGAACGCGACGTCGCCGAGCAGTGCGGCGGTCGGAGCTCCGCTGGCGATCGCGACACCGATAGCGGTGGCAATGATGCCGTCGATTCCGTTGGCACCGCGATTGGCGTGGACGGTGATGTCGTCTCGTGGTTCGCCGAACCATTCGACGTCGCGTACCGGCATCGAGGAGGCCACGACGAGATGTCCCCCAGCGTGGATGGCACATGTGACAGCGCGCGCAACGCCGGGCTCCGAAAGAGTTTCCTCGGTGTCGAGTTGCGCGCCGACCGCCATGCGGGCGCTTCGATCCGCATCGAGCCATTCGTCCAACCATTCGGCGCGATGGTGATCGGACAGCATCGCCGTGAGTTGTACGCAGAGGGCTCCGATCGGCGCGTGGACCTGTCGTGCGCCGACAAGATTCGGATCGGACACCAGCCCCACCGGCGATACAGCAACGTGGACAGCACCGGATCCGGCGAGCCACTGCGCCAACACCTTCGATGCCGGCGGCATCCCGAGCTGCAAGACGGCGACCGGACGGTGGGCCTCGGCGAATGCCTCGTTGCGGAGAACAGCGTCGAAGCGAACTACTGCCGCGTCGAGCGTCTGACACTTCGACAGTGGGTCAGCAAGTACCGGCCACCCCGTTGCATCGGATAGGACGCGCACAAGGTCCGGCTGGTCGACACCGTCGCCGGCCACGATCACACCGCGAGGCGCGTCGAGCAGTGCAACGAGATCGTCGACGTAGACGAGCGGTGGTGACGTCAATTCGGTGAGCTCTTCGTCCGGCAGGTCGCCTACGACACCCACCAACGGTTCACGAAAAGGCAAGTTGAGATGCACCGGTCCGGGCAGATCGCCGGTCGCCCGCCGCCAGGCAAGTGACGCGGTCGATCGCCACGTCGACCGCTCGTCATTGTGAGCGACGCCTGGGTCGTGGAACCATCGAACCGCGCTGCCGTACAGGTTTGTCTGCTCGATGGTTTGCGGCGCGCCGACCCCATGCAACTCGGGTGGACGATCGGCCGTGAGCACCAACATCGGCACGCCGGATTGGTCAGCCTCGGCCACGGCGGCGTGAAAGTGGGTCGAGGCGGTGCCGCTTGTGCACAGCAAGGCGGCCGGCAGGCCAGTGGCCAATGCGACGCCCAGGGCGGCGAACGACGCCGACCGTTCATCATGAAAGACGTGCAGCTCCACCTCGGAGCGATCTGCCAACGCCAACGCCATCGGCGTGCTGCGCGAACCCGGGGCAACGACAGCGTGACGCATGCCGCGGCGAACCCATTGATCGACCAGCGTCGCGCAGAACGTGGCCTGCACGTCCTGCGGCGCCGGCGTCATGGCCGCCACGATACGGGCCTATCATCCAGCATGTGCGCCCCCACGTCGAGGTCGAGATCTGGTCGGACGTGGTCTGCCCGTGGTGCTACATCGGCAAGCGCCGTTTCGAGACTGCGCTCGCGGACGTCGCCGAGGAGATAGATGTCGACGTCGTGTTCCGCCCGTACCAGCTCGATCCCACCGCGTCGCCGGGCAAGGCCCAGCCGGTGATCGAGGCCTACGCCAAGAAGTTCGGCGGCCCGGAGCGGGCTCAACAGATCATCGATCATGTCACCGAGGTTGCGGCTGATAGCGGTCTTCAGTTCCGGATGGACCGGGCTCTTCGTGCCAACACGCTCCTGGCACATCGACTGCTCGGGTTCGCGAGGACAACGCGACATCAGATCCCATTGGAAGAGCGGCTGTTCCAGGCCTACTTCATCGATGGTCTCGACATTGGCGATCCGGATGTTCTGGCGCGATGCGCCGAAGAGGTTGGAATGGATCCCGACGCAGTCTCGACGTTCCTCGACAGCGACGAAGGGCTCGATGAGGTTCGCCGCGACCTGCAATCCGCGACGGAGCTGGAGATCACCGCTGTCCCCACCTACGTGTTCGACGGCAGGTGGATCGTCCCTGGCGCGCAGGAGCCGCAGACGTTCGCTGAGGTGCTGCGAACCGTTGTCGCCAAGCGCACAGCCGATGTCTGACTGGCGCCCACTCGAGGGACGGCTCGCTGGCTGGAGCTGTGGCGAGGGCCCACGGCTGGTGTTCGTGCACGGCTTCGCCCAGACCAGCAATTCGTGGAAAGCGATAGCAGGGTTGTTCGCTGCGGACGGTTACGAGTCGGTCGTGGTCGACGCTCCCGGTCATGGAGCGAGCGCCAACGTGCGCGCCGATCTGCGGCGCGGCGCAGACATGCTGACGGCGCTCTGCGGCGCGGGCGTCTACGTCGGGTACAGCCTCGGTGGACGGTTGTGCCTGCATGCCGCGCTGATGTACCCGCATCTCGTTCGCGGGCTCGCAGTGATCGGCTCGTCGCCGGGAATCGCCGACGAGACGGAGCGAGCAGCACGGCGAGCCAGCGACAACAAGCTCGCCGATCACATCATGGATGTAGGCGTAGAAATCTTCGTCGACGAGTGGTTGGCGCAACCGCTGTTCGCGGACCTGACGCTCGACGAGGAAGGCCGCGCCGACCGTCTCCGCAACACCGTGGACGGGTTGGCCAGCAGCCTCCGCCACGCGGGAACGGGCGCCCAGGGGACGCTGTGGCCTCGCCTGCGCGAGATCAACATGCCGGTCCTGACGATTGCGGGAGAGCTCGACGCGAAGTTCGCCGCGATCGGTCGGCAGATGGCGGCTTCGGTGCCTCAAGGTCAGTCGGTCGAGATACCCGGCGCCGGTCACGCAGCACATCTTCAGCAACCTCAACTGGTCATGCAGGCTGTGGTGGACTGGCTGGACGACATCAAGTATTGATCGGCCCGAGCG
This sequence comes from Ilumatobacteraceae bacterium, assembly GCA_031373465.1. GTDB lineage: Bacteria > Actinomycetota > Acidimicrobiia > Acidimicrobiales > Ilumatobacteraceae > JAENVT01. The sequence continues at coordinate 6,717 of JANMMQ010000001.1, forward strand.
CCAACCCCGCCGCAAGCAACAACCCGACGACGAGTTGCGTCCGAGCGGTTGCGGCGAGCACCGGAATGAGATCTCTGCCCTCGGCTCCGCGCCTGACCCGCAGGACCGGCGGGATCGACACTGCGAACCCGATCAGCGCGATCGCAGCCCACGCACGCCACTCCACCGCGATGGTGACGATGAGCGCGGCGGCAGCAACCATGCACGCGACGTACAGCCATCGAGTTCGTCGGTCGCCGAGTCTCACCGCCAACGTTCTCTTCCCCGAACTGCGATCGGTCGGAATGTCGCGCAGGTTGTTTACGACCAGCAGCGCGCAGGCGAGGAAGCCGGCCACACATCCAGCTACCCATGCGTGCGACGGAAAGCTCTCGATCACCACATACGTCGTGCCCACGGTTGCCACCAGACCGAAGAACGCGAATACGAACAACTCCCCCAGACCGAGGTATCCGTACGGCTTCGGTCCGCCGGTGTAGCCCCAGCCGGCGAGCATCGCCACCAGACCGACGATGATCAGCCACCACGTCGTCGCTATCGCCAAGACGAGTCCGGCGACGCCGGCGACGCCGAACGCCATGAGAGCCGCGCGCTTCACGTGCGCCGGCGGAGCCAGCCCGCCGGCGACTAGACGGACGGGGCCGACGCGCACGTCGTCGGTGCCTCGGATGCCGTCGCTGTAGTCATTGGAGTAGTTCACGCCGATCTGCAACGCGAGGCTGACGATCAGGGCCGGTCCGACTCGCCACCACACCGGTGAGGGCCCGCCGACCGCGGCGCCGGCGCCAATTGCCACAGGAACCACCGCCGCCGGCAGCGTGCGCGGGCGAGCCCCGAGTATCCACCGATTCACGGCCGTCACCGTAGCCTTCTGACCGTGCCGCACCTTGTTGCGATCGACCTGCCGGGCGGCGACGAATTCGTCGATGTTCTTCGACGAGTGTGGGACGCTGGCGACGCGGCCTTCCCGCTCG
>JANMMQ010000215.1:0-1836 GCA_031373465.1 Ilumatobacteraceae bacterium
ACCATCGTCGGTCCACGCTGGAGCTGGCTCGCTGCCTCGATGGTGTCGCTCTTCGACTCGATGGGTATCGATCGAGTCGATCTGGTCTGCAATTCTTGGGGAGGTACGATCGCAATCGCCCTGGCCGCCGAGCATCCCGAACGGGTGCGATCGATGGTCATCACTGGCTCCATGCCAGTGTTCTATGGACCGCTGGCCCCGCTACCAGAAGGAGCTCGCAGAGGCCGGAACGCGCGCGATGCCTACTTCGGTGGCGAAGGGCCAACGCTGGCCAAGATGCGCCGGCTGATGGCTGACCTGGAATGGTTCGACCCCGACCTGATCCCCGATGAAACCGTACGTCTGCGCTTCGAGCAGAGCCTCGATGTGGACGAGATGGAACTCGCTGCGCATAGTGACGATCTGCGAGGTGATTGGCAGGACTTGGAAGGCCATCTCAAGGGAATTCGCTGCCCTACCTTGTTTTGTTGGGGCATGCACGACGCGTTCCTCACGCCCGACTATCCGCTCATGCTGGCGAGAATGGTGCCAAATGGTCAGCTCTACGTGATGGACCGGGCGTCACACCATCTTCAGGAGGAGCGACCTTGGGACTACTTCACGATCGTCGAGGGCTTCCTTCGCCAACAGCACGATCGCGTCGAACGGAAAGAAGCCCGATGAATCGGGGTCTGGCACGTGGCATCTCGGTGCTGATCGCGGCAGGAGTCGTCGCGTTGGTTCGTCGATGCTTCGTTCCGTTGTTGACCAGGACCACCGGTACGTGGATCGGAACGCCGAAACCGTGACAGGATCGTTGACGTCCGACCAACTAGAGGTGGCGATCGCCGCTACCCAGGCTCGAGTGACCGACCAGCGACTTACCGAGCTCTGCGTCGCGCTGGTCGATACGCCCTCGCCCACCGGCGGCGAAGCCGAACTCGCGCAGCTGATCGCCGGAATGCTGCGGGCCAGCTCGGGTCATGGTGTCGTGCAGTACCTTGACGAGAGACAAGCCAACGCGTGGGGACGGATCAGCACGTCATCTGGCGAAAGAACCGGCCCGACGGTGATGTTGTACACACCGATCGACACGTTGACGATGGGCGACCCAGCGATGGACGTGCCGTGGTCCTCTGGGCCGTCGAGTTGTACAGGGTCAACATTGCTCGCTGCACATCAATTGCCGATTGCGGTGGTTCGCGATGGCGTCGTCAGCGGGCTGGGCTCGATGAACCCGAAGGGCCACGCGGCTTGCATCCTCATGGCCTTCGAAGCGGTTGCCGGGGCCGGTCTGGCCTTGCCGGGTGAGATCATCGCCGCGTTCGGCGCCGGCGGAATGCCAACCAACGCGCTTTGCGATGACACCGATCCGTTCCATCGGCGAAACACCGGCCACGGCGTCGGATGCTCCTTCTTGCTCGCTCAAGGCGTCTGGGCCGACGCGGCGATCATTGCCAAGTCAGGCTGGGCCATCTCGCACGAAGAAGTCGGCCTGGCCTGGTGCGACATCGTCGTCCGGGGCGTTCACACTTACGTCGGAGCGCGGCATCGGCTGCCGTATCGCAACCCAATCAACGACGCGGCCATCATCGTGCGTCATCTCGAGGACTGGTTTCCCCGTCGCGCCACACAGCATCGTCAAGGCACCTTGCTACCGCAGGGAATCGTGGCCGCAATCCTGGCGGGTTCGCCCCGGACCGCTGCGTTCGTGCCCGCGGAGGCGACGATTCGCGTCGACCTCCGCCTCAATACTTCACAGAGCCCTCTCGATGCGAAACGCGAACTCGAACTGGAACTGGAGACATTGCGTCAGGCGAACTCAGGCTTGGATGCGTCTGTCGAACTGGTCGTCGG
>JANMMQ010000089.1:0-2538 GCA_031373465.1 Ilumatobacteraceae bacterium
TGTCGGCGAGATGATCCAAGTCGGTCGGCGCGGTGTGGGGTCCGCGCGGCCCGCCGATCTGGCAGCCGCCGAGGAGCGCGGCGTGAAGTTCTTCTCGGCGCACGACGTTCATCGTCATGGCATCGATCAAGTCCTCGATCAGATCCCCGTCGGCGGCTCCGTGTTCGTCACAGTCGACGTCGACGGGATCGATCCGTCGCTCGTGCCAGGAGTCATCGGCCCCGAGCCGGGCGGCCTCACCTACTTCCACGCGATCGAGATCATCGATGGAGTTGCCGACCGCGCCCAGATCGTCGGCTTCGACGTCGTCGAGTTCGTGCCCGAACGCGACGTAAACGGAATCGGTGCGCTGACCACGTTCCGGCTGGCAGCGCATGCCATCGGTAGGATCTCACGCCAACGTGGGGGTGAGGGGCTCTTGCAGTAACCCTCAACGTGACGGTTATGGATCTCACATGCCCAGACTGACGTCCGTCAGCGGGCCAGCGCCGCGGCGACAGCGTGACCGACGTTCAGCGAGTCCACTCCATTGTGCATCGGTATTCGAACGTTGATGCAACGGTCCAACGTCTCGGTCGATAGTCCCGGCCCTTCCGCTCCGACGACCAACGCCCATCGGTCCGGCGGAGACATGGTGAAGATGTCTTCGGCCCGTGGTGATGGTGTCAGCGCCCAGATGTCGAAGCCGGCCGCGGCAACTTCGTCGAAGGTGGTCGACCAGGGATCGCAACGCACGATCGGCAGGTGGAGAAGTTCGCCCATCGAGACCCGAACACTGCGCCGGTAGAAAGGGTCGGCGCACGTGGGGTCGAGCAGCAACGCGTCCGCGCCGAGACCACGCGCGGTGCGAGCGATCGCGCCAAGGTTCTCATGATCGTTGATCCCCTCCAACATGACGAGGCGGCGCGCTCGAGGGAGAACCGCGGCGAGGTCGGGCGAGGGCAGGCGTGAAGCAGATGCCACTGCGCCGCGGTGCAGGTTGACACCGGCAACCATCGACATCGACTCCTCCGACAGGATGTATGCAGTTGCTGTGCCGAGACGGGGTGCGATTCGGGCCAGGGTTGCGGGCGTCAGCAAGATCGAACGGACCGGGTAGTTCGAGGTCAACAGGCGCTCGATCGCGGTCAGTCCTTCGACGATGAAGTAGTCGTCGTTCTCCCTGCCTCGTTCGCGGAGTCCCTGGTACTCGGCGAGTCGAGGGTCGGTCACGTCATCGATCTCGATCGCCACGACCGAACTGTACGTTGGGTGGGTTGCGAACATGCGTTCGATCGACGAAGATGGTCGCCATGCATGAACTTGCCGACGCCGGGTTGATCTGGCAGCAATGCCTCTTCGCCTTCGAGGAGCCGTCGGTCGACCGCGATTTCGCCGCAGTCACACGCACGTGGCTCGACAACGACTCGTGGGTCGACTACTCGCCGCGGTGGCTCCACGGAGCTGACCGGGTCTTCGCCGAGTTGGTCGCCGCGTTGCCGTGGCGTCAACGCGAGGTGACGATGTACCAACGTCGGTTGCCCGAGCCACGACTGACGGCATGGTGGAGCACCGCGTCGCGAGATGAAGAGCCGCTGCCGGTGTTGGCCGAGGCTCGCGCCGCGCTGACCGATCATTACGCCAGGCCGTTCGACTCGATCGGCTTCAACCTCTATCGCGATGGCCGCGACTCGGTCGCGTGGCATGCGGACAGGGAGCAATACCGGCTGGAAGACCCGACGGTCGTCATTGTCAGCACCGGCCAGCCGCGCTCCTTTCACGTGCGCCCACTTGGCGGTGGTCGCTCGCGATCATGGCAATTGGGCGAGGGCGACCTGTTCGCGATGGGTGGTTCTTGCCAGCACTACTGGCAGCACTGCGTGCCGAAGGTTGCCGCCGCCGGTCCTCGGCTTTCGATCATGTTCCGCCACAACTTGGCGTATGAGGAGATGCGAGACTGAGGCCGTGAACGACTCCCGATATCAATTCGTGCCCAGCACCAGCGAGCAACCAACGATCGTCGGAGGCGAGGGCTGTTGGCTGCTGACTGCTGATGGTCGCCGAATTCTCGACGGTGCGGCGGGCGCCATCGTCGGCAACATCGGGTGGGGTCGGGTCGAGGTCGCCGACGCGACGCGCGCGGCAATGGTCAACGGCGCCTACTCGGTTCCGATCTGGCCCAGTGAGCAGCGACTCTTGCTGCGCGACCGTCTGGTCGAGCGGTGGTTGCCGCAGGAGTTCACCCAGGTCTTTTTCACCAGCGGCGGCAGCGAGAGCACGGATTCTTCACTGCGACTGGCCCGTAGCTACCAGCTCTGCAAGGGTCGCCCGGAGCGGTGGAAGGTGGTGGGTCGCCATCCCAGCTATCACGGGATGACGCTCGGCACCATCGCCGTCGCCAGTCACAACACGCGCCAGAAGGGTTTCGAGCCACTGTTGCTGCCGTTCCCGAAGGTGCCGTGGAACGATCCCGAGGCCGTGGTCGAAATCATCGAACGGGAGGGCCCCGAGACCATTGCCGGATTCATCGCCGAGCCGATCACGGGCGCGGCCGGGGCT
>JANMMQ010000108.1:0-14153 GCA_031373465.1 Ilumatobacteraceae bacterium
GCAACGTGCGCCATCTTCGTGCAACTGCCTGAGGGAGTGGGTCGACGCATGGGGGCGTACAACGACACGCCGACGGAGCCGATCAGCGGGACACACCAGGAAGTCGCCGAGCAGATCAGGGCGTTCGCTGCTGCAGGTGCAGCCCATGTGCAGGTGGTTGCCGATCCGATCAACCGCAAGTCGATCGAATGGTTCGCGCCGGTCCTCGCCGCGCTCGACGCCGAGTGATCGGTCGTCAGGCAGCGGAGAGCTGGTCGAAGAACTTCAGCAGACTGGCCTCGGCATCGTCGAAGGAGTCGGCGGCAAACAGCACGTCTTGGAAGGTCGAGATCTCGTAGTCGACGAACTCGCCCATTGCCTCGGGGTCGAATGCGCGTACGTCGGCATTGCGGAAGTTCGTGATCTCGCCGTATGAGCTCAGCAGGCCGGCGCCATATGTGCGCAACGCCCCACCTTCCATCGCTACGCCGAACTCGAGCGTGAACCAGAAGACCCGGCCGAGCCACTCGGCCAGGCGTGGATCCGTGAGTCCGCCGGCAACCTGTCCCGCCCGTTCGTAGAGGCCTGCGATCCGGGGCGAGGCCAGCGAGTTGGCATGCCCGATCAACTCGTGGATGACGTCGGGCTCCGGTGTGTAGAACGGCACGGACGCGTGACGCACGTATTGCGATGACGGGAAGCAACGGTCGGCCAGGGAACCGAAGAACTCTGCGGTCGACACGAGCCCCGGCACGGCACAGAGCCGCCACCCTGTCAGCTCCGTCAATCGGTCCGAGACATCAGCGAGTTGCGGGACCCGGTCAGTCGGCAGATCCAAAACCTGCGCAGCGCGTCGATACTCATCGACCGCGTACTCGGCATGCAGCGAGGTGAGGGCTTCGTGCACGGTCGACCAGACCTCGTTCTCGGTCGGCGTGTAGTCGACCAGTGGCGGACGGGCACCGATCTCCAGGTCTGTCGACAGTTCGGCGATGCGATTTCGTCGCCCGACATAGTGAGGATCGGAGACTCCGGGATGGTCAGTGGGGAGTTCGAGGACTGAGCCGCTCATCCGACAATCATCCTGCCGCTGCGATGAATTGTCGAGCACCAGGGGCAAATCTCGCCGAATTGGATGATAAGAGTGTGTACATGGAACAAAACGTCGCACAACCGGCCGCTGCATCGGGTTCCGTTCGACAGATCGACAGCGTGGATCGGGCTCTGATGGCGGCAGTCGTGGAAGATGCGCGGATCTCGCTCACCGACCTGGCCAATAAGGTCAACGTGTCCCGGTCGACCGCACACACCCGGCTGCAGCGGTTACGAGACGAGAAGGTGATCACCGGCTTCACCGCCACTATCGATCCGCAGGCACTCGGGCTCGGCGTTGCAGCGCTCGTGTTCATCGACATCGAGCAACACGATTGGAGAGGCCTGCGCGCGGACCTGGCCGCCATTCCGGGCGTCGAGTACCTGGCGATGTGCGCCGGCCGCTTCGACCTGATGCTGATCGCTCGCGCCGAGAGCATTCCGGCCTTGCGCGACGTGCTGCTGGAGCAGATCCAACGGCTGCCCGGGGTTCGTTCCACGGAGAGCGTCTTCATCCTCGATGAGATCGGCTCGCCCCGACACTAGGAGCCTTTGGGCACTCGCCTGCGTCTCCGCGTGACGGGCTCGGGTTCGAGCAGGTGCTCGAGACAGCAGAACTCCAACAGACGACGCACGGACTGCGACGGGCGACGGATGTGCAGCGACCCGCCTGCGTCCCGCCTTCGCATCGATTGGCGAAGCACCACAGCCAGCCCGCTCGTCAATGAAGTCCACAGCCGAGAGGTCCAAGACCAAGCGCTCCGCTGTCGCGACGCTGTTGAGCATGCGTACCAGGTCGTCGGCCGCAGCTATGTCGATCTCACCGCGGACAGTCGCCAACGTGACCCGACGAGCAGGCGCGATGTCGACATGAATACCGCCGTTAGGCATCGCTCCCACTTTGCCCAGCCGCGGTTGGTTACAAACGTCGTCACGCTTGACAATCCCGGCTGACCGGCGCATCAATGAGGCGTTCCACACAGAGGAGAAGCAGATGGCGAACGCAGAGCACATGGGTTTTGACACGCCTGATGAGGTACGCGACATGCCGCTCGGTCGGGCGGAGGTGATCTCGATCGGAGGTGGAAAGGTCATGCGCATGACCTTGCAGCCGGGATGGAAGTGGAGCGAGCACGTGAAGCCGCTGGCCGGCACCGAGCTGTGCGAGGCGCCTCATTTCCAATACAGCATCTCCGGACGGATCGGCGTGCGTATGGCCGACGGTACTGAGTTCGAGGTCGGTCCCGGAGAAGTCAGCATGCTGGAGTCCGGTCACGATGCCTGGGTCGTCGGCGACGAACCGGTCGTCGCGATCGACTGGGGCGGCGCTCACGTCTGGGCGAAGCCCTCCAAGTAACCGAACTATGTATTTCCAGCGCGGCCTGCCGCGGCGCACCCTCTACGGCGTCGAGGCTGGTTCCATCTGAATTGCGGTGCCAGTCGTTCCGGGAGGACACACAGCGGCCCGAGCGGCCTCTTTGCCGGCAAACCACGAAGCGGTGGCGATCGTGCCCCAACCGCGAGTCGAGGAGAGGAACTGTGGTCGCTCGACCCCGAATCTCGCCAAGACCCATCGCTTCTCGGCACTCACTGCTGCAGGTTGCTCGAGCATTGTTCCTCGACGATTCATATCCATCGCCACCGGCCGGACGGTCGGCTTGCTACGAGCACAGTACGCCCGGTCGTCTCCTTCCGCGAGGGGCGAAAGTCCCGAGTGCGCCGCGGTGCAAAAATCGCTCTGGCGTTGGCGCTGCAATAGGCCTACGCTTTGGCGCAACGCCGCAGGACGGGGCAACCGTCGAGACTTAACGGGGGTTGGGTTTCGACGGTTGCACGGCACGAACGCCGCAAGCGGCAAAAGCCCCAGGCCTCAAACTCCGGATCTTCGACTTTCGACCTCGAAGAAGAACTGGTTCAGGCCGGTTATCTCGACCACACGGCGCACAGCCACGGACGCGTTCCGAACGTACAGCGACCCTCCGGCCTCACCTCGTCGCACCGTCTGACCGATGAGCACCTTCAATCCGCTGGAATCCATGAACTCGACCCCTCCAAGATCCAGCACAACGTGGCGGCCGGCGTCGACTTCGTCGAGCGCCGCTCCCAGCGCAGGCGACGAGGCGATGTCTATTTCACCTTCCACCGTGATCACTGCCAGCCCGTCATCGTTCGATATCTCGATGCCGAGATCCTCAGGCAATTTCATTACCCCCTCTGCACAGCGTCAGCGTTAGCGACCCGAAAGATGGTGACCAATATATGGTGACCAATCGAGTCGCATTTCAAACGCGCAATGGACGATTTGATGGCAATTCAGCAGTTCAGCCACTCCGCGTGCCGACGGTTGCACGAACCGTTGCCCAGCCGAACTCCTTGGGAGCACCCAGCAAGGCATTGCGTGAGACCCGGGTCAGCGAACCGACGAGATGTCGAGTCGCGCCGTCCTCATCGAGCGGAGTTGGCTGACGTTGGCGATCACCGCCTGCAATGGGCGCTGCCGCCACTGCGTGGCCCATTGCACGAACTCTGCTCCGTTCATCGGCCGAGCGAACATGTAGCCCTGGCCCGCATCGCATCCGATGGCTTCGAGCAGGTCGAGCTGTTCAGACCGTTCGATCCCTTCGGCAATGACGAACTTGCCGAGCGCGTCGCCGAGGGCAACGATCGCGGTGGTGAACGCGCGTTGCGACGCCGACGACTCGAGATCATCGATGAACGGCTTGGCGATCTTGACGACGTCGACAGGCAATGACTGAAGGTAGCTGAGCGACGAGTACCCGGTACCGAAGTCGTCGAGCGCCAGCCTCAGGCCGATCGTCTTCAGCTCCTGCAATGTCTCGATGGCTCTGTCGGCCTGCTCCGACATCAGGTTCTCGGTGATCTCGATGCCGAGTCGGTTCGGCGCCAGATGGTGTCGCTCGAGGGCTGCAGTCACGCACTCGACGAGGGTCGGCTCGTGGAAGCTGCGCTGTGACACATTGACGGTGACCCATGGCACCAGACCGGGTACCGACGCGTCGACGCCGGCCAGCCATTCGCAGGCCTTGTCCATGATCAGCCTGTCGATCGCGACGATCAAACCGGTCTGATCCGCAACAGCCAAGAAGCTGTCCGGCGACAGCTCACCGAGGCTGGGGTGGTGCCAGCGGACCAGGGCTTCGGCACCGATGACGTCTTGGGTGGCGAGCATGACGATCGGTTGGAAGTGGATGGTCAGTTCGTCGCGATCCAGAGCCCGCTGCAAGTCGCTGTGCAGGTTGAACCGACAGACGTTCGACTCGTACATCGAGGGTTCGAACATCACCACGCGGTGTTTGCCCTGCGCCTTGGCGATGTACATCGCCGTGTCGGCGTTGCGCATCATCGTCTCCGGATCAGCGCCGATCTGGATGAGAGCAATGCCGATACTGGCTCGGATGCTGAGACGACGTTGCATGATCGTTGCCGCTTGTTCGAACGATCGAAGGATCGCCTCTGCAGCCGCGGTTGCTTCTGACGCATCGACGGCGTCGCGTAGCAAGACGGCGAACTCGTCGCCACCCAGCCGAGCGATCACGTCAGCGTCGGCGATGCAACTCTTGAGACGAGCGGCGACTTCGATCAAGAGGGCGTCGCCAGTTGCGTGCCCAAAGCTGTCGTTGACCGTCTTGAAGTCATCGAGATCGATGAACAACACGGCGCCGCGGCCATCGTCGTGATGCTCGATCACCTGCTGCAAGTGAGTGCGGAACAAGGTTCGGTTCGCCAATCCGGTCAACGGATCGTGCAGCGCCTGGAACGTCAAACGGCCCTCGAGGACGCGGAGTTGCTCGAGCGATTGTTCGAGCCGGCCGTTCTCCAGCGCGGTCGTCGTGTGGTTGGCCAGTGTGTCGGCCAGGCGCGCGTCTGTCGAATCGAACCCCACGACCTCACTGAGGCGGTTGGCGATCACCAGGGCACCGGCGATCCGGACCTCATTGCGCAGTGGAGCGACGATCGCGTCCCGATATCCGCTCAACGCCAAGAACTCCGCAGCTGGCCCTTCGACACCGGCGCGCAGGATCGAGGCCTCGCCGGACGCCAACAAGCCGATCAGCACCTCATGACCCTCGTCCAGGGCCTGCAAAGTCTGCACCTGATCGCCCGGCCCGACCCGCACGCAGACCGACTGCGCGTTCGCCTCGGTGATATAGATCAGCTCGGCCGCTTCGGCGTTGAACGTGTCGCAGGCATGCCGAAGCAGATCGATGATCGCGGTCTCCAACTCCGACGATTGATGGAGCAGCTGCGTCGACTGGTACAAGAAGTCGAGTCCCTCGTGCCGGCGACGCTGCGTCGTGTACGCCCAATTGGCCAGGTACGTGCCCGCCGTCGGCACGATCAGCAGCCAGGCGATGCCCGGCTGAGCATCGAGGACGACGACGGCGATGATGCCGAGGGATGTCGTGAAGGTCGCCGCGACCAACCCGAACCCTGCGCCGGAACGCAGGTCTGCCGTCCGCCACGAACCGGTCGAGATGGAGATGACCACGAACACGAGGATCACGGAGATCAGTGCTTCGACGAGCAGAGCGAACCCACCTCGAAGCAAGACGGCCTGGTCCAGCGGTGAGCGTTCCGTCGCCATCCAACGGAACACCGCGATCGCGATGATCGTGGTCGACGCGAAGACTGCGCCGTTGAACAACAGCTTCAACGGACCCTGCCTGCGGTGCAGGGCGAGGGCAAGACCGGCGCCGAGGAGTTGGGCAGCGACGAGAACGAGTGGCTGAACGAAGAACAACCCGAGCGCCAGGGGCAGCTCGACGAGTGAGAAGGTGTGGGCATCGGCGCGGATGCGCAGATGCACGACGAAGATCTCGGCAAGGCTGAACAGCGTGGCCAGCGCCGGCAACGCGACGAACCAGGGCCAGTTGGCTGTCGCAGACCACTCCTGGCGATCGAAGAGCCCCACGGCCACGAGGGCGGCCACCGCCCAGAGGGCGAGTGAGAGGGCCGCAATCTTGGTGGGCGTTCCGATAGCGCGCCGCGGTCCCGCCCGCGCCGCTGCGTCCACGCGCTGCTGCCTCGTGATGCTCACGATCTATTGATCGGCCTGGAACGACCTGGACATGAGGCCCGATCGCACGCGGCGCGCTGACTCAACGGCGCACGTCGTCGACGTCGGTCAGCCCCACAGTTCGCCGGACCACGACGAGCCCGACCACGACGACCCGGACCACGACGACCCGGACCACGACGACCCGGACCACGTCGAACCGGACCACGTCGAACCCGACCACGTCGAACCCGACCACGTCGAACCCGACCACGTCGAACCCGACCAAGACGAGCCTGACCAGCTGGAACCCGACCACATGACGGTGGACCACGTCGACCCGGACCACGTCGACCCGGACCACGTCGAACCGTTCCACACACCACCTGACCAGGTACTACCGGCTGTGGTCGATGTGAACGCCTGGCCGAAGATGTCGATTTCACCCTCGAGGACGACCCCGTCCTTGGTGAGGTGATCGCGGCCACGGGACAGCTCGACCGACCCAGTGCCGGTGGCGGGGGCGAAGTTCTGGGTCGCGTAGATGCCGGGCGTGGAGTTGGCAAGCCGGGTCAGGTCGAGAGCTCCTGCTCCTACTGCGCTGTCTTGGTGCGAGCGGAGACCGCGGGCAGTCGCCTCGAGGAAGCCTTTGACCTGGTCGGGTGTCATCTGCGGGTACTTCTGGAGCACCAGCGCAACGGTCCCCGAGGTCACAGCCGCAGCCTCCGACGTACCGGTGCCACGAAAATACCGAGTCCCCAGCAAGCCCTCGGAGTGAAGAGTGTCAATGAACGAGTTCGGGACTCGAAGGCCCTGGAGCTTGGTGCCGACAGCGACGAAGTCGGGTTTGCGGGCGCCTCGAACGTTGGAGCTGGCCGAATAGCTACCGACCCTGTCGTCCCTATCCCTGAGCGTGCCCTTCGTGTCATAACCGCCTACCGCCAAGATGTTCGGGTTGTACGCGGGGTCGGCCAGCCCCGGAGCGCCTGCACCGCGTTGGTAGCCGGTGTTGCCCGCAGCGGCGACCACCACGATGCCTGCCCTCCATGCTCGTTCAGCTGCGAACGAGAGGGGATCCACCAGCGACGGTTGTGTGGAGTTCGTGCCGTACGACAGGTTGAGGATGCGGATGTTCATGCCGTTGTCGTGCTGGTGATCGACGACCCAGTTGATCGCGGCGATCACCTGCGTGACATCGACGCCTCCATCGGCGGTTCCGACCTTGAGGCTGACGATGCGAGCGTCCGGAGCGATGCCTCGATACTCATTGGCCGGGGCATCCGAGTACGGCTGTTGCAGGGTCGAGTCCTTGCCGGCGATCAGGCCGGCGATGAACGTGCCGTGACCGTTGGTGTCGAGGTGGGCCAGGTTCGGAGCCTGAGATTCGAGCGACAGATCCGGACCGTTGATGATCTTGTCGGGTGTGGCCAGACCCTCGACGGGTGCAACCCCGGTGTCGATGACCGCGACGTCGACGCCGGCTCCGGTGAAGCCCGCGTCCCAGAAGTCGGTGGCGCCGATGTTCTCGGTCATCGCCTTCATCGAGTATCCGTCGAGAATTGGGTCGTAGACGGCCGCCGCCGACGCAGGTGAGCTGATGCACAGGATGGGTGCAACCGTGCCGATCGCCAACGCCAAAACCGCAACGCCCCGCTTGGTCAGTGATCGGTGTGGCCGAACCGGGCGTCCGCCCCAGGTCGCACCGCGCGCCGTCTTCTTACTCTCTGTCATCTCGCCCCGTCCGTCGTCGATGATGCTTTTTCTTCGTCACTCGAAGCGCCCGCCCTGAGATGACTTTCAAATGCAACCCCGGATGACCGGTTGTCGCAGAGGGGTATACAACGGGATTCCAACGAGAAGCGCAAGGCCGCTTGAGCAACCTTGCCCAACACCTGAGTTACTTGACCTGGACTTGACGGCAAAGTCACGTTCGGTCGCACATCGTCGCCGCAATACCACCGAGAGGGTGCGGGAATCGGCGGCACAACCGGGCGCGAGACGTACAGTGGCGCATGGCCACGTGTAGCAAGGCTCAGATGTCGCGGAGCACGTCGCGCCTGACGATGTTGTTCTCGATCGGGGTGGCAATCGCCGTGGTCGTGCTGCTTGCAATTCCGTTGGCATCGTGTTCGTCAGACAGCGGTGGTGCCGTTCAAAGCGAAGTAGGTGTGCAGTGGGGCGACTACCCGCCGACGCTGCAGGCCAAGATCGACGCCCTGGCCCTCGCCAAGGATTGCGACGCTCTACAGGTCGAGTTCAACCAGGCCGACGCCACCAACCTGGCGACACAGAACCGTGTCGGCCACAACAACTTCGAGCTGCTGAAGTACATCGACGACAAGCAGCGTGCCGCCAACTGCTTCTGATTTGTCTGGTGTCGAAGGGGGGACTTGAACACTTGCTTCACCGGTTTTGGGCTGTGTCGGCCGATGTTGAATAGTCCACCTGAGCAGGGCTTTCGCGCTATCTTGGGTCCTCTCCGTCTGGTCTGATGTTGTCCCGTAGTGACCTTTTTGTGACCATTCTGTGACCACGAGGAGTCATGCGAGGCGCAGCCCGAGGTACGTGGCGAGAGCTTCGTCGAGACTCCATAGCTCCTCCATCGTGAGTCGACCGACTCGTCGACCGAGTCGCTGAACGTCCACGGCGCCGAGTTGCTCGATCAAGACCAGCGTCGTCTCGCCCTCGACCTCGACCGGAGGTCGAAACGATGCCGGTCGAGCGCTCCGAGACGTCGGAGCGACGATCACTACGGTCCTCGGCAGAAACTCGTCCGCCTGCACCACGACCCCGAAGCGAACCCCATGTTGCTCGTGTCCGAGCCCCTTCGGGATCTTGAACCGAAACACCTCACCCCGCTGCACGCATGGACTCCATGAGGCCAGCGACGGCAAGCATCTCCGCGCGATCCGCCTCGTCCGCCTCCAGTGCAGCCACTTCCTTCACGAGTTCCGCGCTTCGGCGGACTCGACGGGCTGACTCGATCAGCGACGACCGAATCGCGTCTGAGGTAGACATGCCGCGTGCATTGAGGACCCGGAGCGCCCGCTCCGATTCATCGTCAAGTCGCACGGAGATAGCGGAGGACATCCAGCAAGCGTATCACGAAGTGTCATACGTGCCGGGAATATCCGCGGGGCGATCATGCTCCGAAAATGAGGCCCGCGACCTTCTCCGCCGCGTCGCGCTGCATCCCGACTGACACGTGCGAGTAGATGTTCAGCGTGACGCCGATGGTGGAGTGCCCGAGTCGCTCCTGCACAACCTTCGGGTGCACGCCAGCTCGCAACGCGAGGGTTGCCCACGTGTGGCGGAGCCCTGCAGTGTGATCCGCGGAGGCGCCCACTTCTGCACCCGGTTCGCGCTTCGCACTCACCGGCGCCTGTGACCATCCTGTGACCGCGGAGGCCCACCCGGGGGGTTCACACGCACCTGACCAGGTGTTATGTGGTGTCGAAGGGGGGACTTGAACCCCCACGAGATTTCTCTCACCAGCCCCTCAAGCTGGCGCGTCTGCCTATTTCGCCACTTCGACGTGGTGGGGTATTGAGGATAACGCAGGGTCAGGTGCGGACCAACAGGAATCCGAGAGCGACCACGGTGAAGATCCAGATCAGGGCAAGAACGCTGGTGATACGGGTCAGGTTGCGCTCGGCAGAGGTCGAGCCGAGGGCTGCTCCCCCGCCGCCGCCGAACATGTCGGAGAGGCCGCCACCACGGCCGCTGTGCATCAGCACACCAGCCACCATGCCCAACATCGCAACGATGTTGAGCACAACCGTCAGATACATCACGAAGTCACGCACGGTTTGCCAGCCTAGCGGCGGTTCTCAGCGGTCGACGGTAGGGGCCATCAACTGCACGACCTCGGCGAAATGGCAGGCCACGCGGTGGCCGGCACCGTGGTCGATCAACAGCGGCTCTTCCTCGGCGCAGATCTCCTGGGCCTTCGGGCATCGTGTGCGGAATCGGCAACCCGACGGCGGGTTGACCGGGCTCGGCACGTCGCCTTTCAGCACGATCCGCTTCCGGTGGCGTTCGATCGCCGGGTCGGGCTCGGGTGCGGCCGACAGCAATGCCTGCGTGTACGGGTGCATCGGTTCGTTGTAGACGAGCTCGGCCGGACCGACTTCCATGATCTTGCCGAGGTACATCACCGCCACTGAATCGGAGATGTGGCGCACCACCGACAGGTCGTGAGCGATGAACAGGTAGGAGAGCCCAAGACGCGCCTGCAGGTCCTGCAGGAGATTCATCACGCCCGCCTGGATGCTGACATCGAGCGCCGAGACCGGCTCGTCGAGCACGATGAGCTTCGGCTCGAGCGCGAGTGCACGGGCCACACCGACACGCTGTCGCTGACCGCCGGAGAACTCATGGGGGAACCGCTTGGCATGGTCGGGCGCGAGGCCGACCAGTTCGAGCAGCTCGGCGACACGCTCGCCGTGGTTGCCCGCGACCTTGTGTACCTGCAACGGCTCGGCAATGGCGTTGCCGACCGTCAACCTCGGATCCAGCGATGCGTAGGGATCCTGGAAAACCATCTGCATCTCTTGACGCAACGGCTGCAGCCGTTTGCGCGACATGCCGACGAGCTCGGTGCCGTTGTACCGGACCGAACCCGACGTCGGTACCAACAGCTGCAGCACGCATCGAGCAACCGTCGATTTGCCGGAACCGCTCTCGCCGACCAGGCCCAGCGTCGTGCCGCCGTCGATCGAGAAGCTGACATCCGACACGGCCTGCACGAGGCCGCGGATCACACGGATGCCCTGGAGCTGGCGGATCGGGAACACCCTGACGAGATTCTCGACCTCGAGAACGGGTCCATTGGAGGAACGCTCAGGGCTGAGATCGTTGGCCAGGGCGTTCACGCCACGCCCTCGACGAGGAGCAGATCTTCGGCGCGCACGCAGGCTGTTTCCAGCCCGAGCAGCGGATGCAACTCGGGGATGTCGCCGGCGCAGATCTCTTCGGCGAATGGACAGCGCGGCCGAAATGCACACCCTGAAGGTGGACGCAGCATGTTCGGCGGCGCACCCGGAATTGGAGTTAGACGGTCGCGACCCAACGCGGGCAGGCTGGCCAGCAGACCGCGCGTGTAAGGATGCGTCGGGTTTTTGAATATCGATTCGACATCTCCACGCTCGACCGTGCGACCGGCGTACATGACCTGCACTCGATCTGCGATTCGAGCAACCACACCGAGGTCGTGGGTGATGAATACAACGCCGGCCCGGAACTTGTGCTGAATGTCCTGGATGACGTCGAGGATCTGGGCCTGAACGGTGACATCGAGCGCGGTCGTCGGCTCGTCGGCGATCAGCACATCGGGATCGTTGGCGATGGCGATGGCGATCATCACACGTTGGCGCATGCCACCCGAGAACTCGTGCGGATACTGCGAGGCGCGAACCCGCGGCTGCGGAATGCCGACGATGTCGAGCAACTCGATCGAGCGGGTCCACGCGGCATCTTTGGACATCTCGTTGTGGCTGCGGATCATCTCGGAGACTTGGTGACCGATCTTGTGTGTCGGGTTGAGTGCCGACAGAGGGTCCTGGAAGATCATCGAGATCCGCTTGCCGCGTTGGCTGCGCATCTCGGAGTTGCTCGCGCCTACCAGCTCCTGGCCGTGCACCTTCACCGAACCTTCGATCTTGGCCGTTTTCGGCAAGAGTCCCATGGCAGCGAGGAAGGTGACGGATTTACCCGAACCACTCTCGCCGACAACTCCGAGCATCTCGCCGGCAGCGACTGTCACATCGACGCCGCGTACCGCCTGGACCTTGCCACTTTCTGTTGGAAATGTGACACGCAGATCGCGAATCTCGAGTACGGGCTGCTCCCCATTCACGCTCGGCTCATGTCTGACTTGGGATCGAACGCGTCGCGCAACCCATCGCCGACGAAGTTGATCGCCACGATCGTGATGACCAGCAAGGCACATGGGAAAACCACCAGCCACCAGTAACCGGAGAGCACACCGCTCTTGGATTGGGCGATCAGCAAACCCCACGTCGTGCGGCCCTCACCGGGGCTCGGACCGTAGCCGAAGAACGAAAGGGTCGATTCGGCGAGAATGGCACCGACCACCGACAGCGACAGCGCGACCATGATCGGGCCCAGCGCGTTCGGGATGAGGTGACGGAACATGATGCGTGGCCCGCTGGCGCCGACAGAGCGAGACGCCTCGACGAACTCGCGCTCTTTCAGTGACAGCACCACGCCACGAACAATTCTGGCGACGGCCATCCATCCAACGGCTGATAACAGCAAGACCATAAAACGAATCGAGGTCTTGTCGCCCATGATCGCCTTGATGAACGATATCTCGGCCAGGACGTTGCGGAGCACCAAGAGTGAAACCAGGATTGGGAAGGCCAGGAAGATGTCGGTGATGCGCATCAAGATGTCGTCGAGCAGCCCGCCCAGGTAGCCGGCCAACGCCCCGACGATGGTGCCGACAGTGCATGCGATGATTGCCACCGCGATTCCGATCATGATTGAAACTCGACCGCCATAGAACACCCGGCTGTACAGATCGCGGTTGAGGTCATCGGTACCGAACCAGGCCTTGGCGCTGGGGGGCGCATGGATGAAGGTCGACCCGGTCTTGGGCAACCGTTGCGCCTCGCCGTACCGAGCAGGGATGCTCGGGAACAAACAGGCCAACACGATGAGGAGCAGGACGACGAGCGCGATCATCGCCAGCGTGTTACGGCGGTAGTGCCGCAACGCCAGCCTGAAAGGCGAGAGTGACTCACCTCCAACTCCCTCTGACTCGTCACGTAGCGAAAGGCCGGTGAGGTCGGCATCGGTGTTGGCTTCGATCGCTTGGGCGATGTCGGCGCCGTGGACCTCGGTGGTGTCGAGGTCGGGATTGGGATCGATCTCAGTCAAGGCGAATCCTCGGGTCCAGGACGGCGTAGAGCACGTCAGCGAGAAGGTTTGCGAGAATGACGGCGAGGACGACGAACACCATCCACGGCATCAACTGTGGGAAGTCACCGTTGGTGTAGGCGGTCAGGAAGAAGTCGCCCATCCCCTTGTTTTCGAAGATTCTCTCGGTGATGATGAGGCCACCGATGATTCCGCCAATATCGATTGCAGCGACGGTGACGATTGGGATCAACGCATTGCGCAAGGCGTGGCGTACGAGGATCCGGCGTTCACTGACGCCTTTGGCTCTCGCAGTACGAAGGTAGTCGCTGTTTTTTACTTCCAGTAAGGAGGCGCGCATGTACCGTGAATATACGGCGATGACCTGTATTGCGACGACGGTGATGGGCAGGATCAAGTACTTGAGCCTTAGCCTGAGATCGAAACCCTTGTGGCCAGGCGGGTAGATCCCTGACGTCGGCAGAAGTGGCTTGCTCAAACCGAGCCAACGCGTCAACGTGATGGCGAAGAACAGTTGCAGCAAGATTGCGCTGACGTACGGCGGGATCGAGATGCCGACGAACGCCGTGGTTGTCGAAGTCTGGTCGAACAAGGAGCGCGGGCGCATCGCCGACAGGATGCCGATGGCGAGACCGAAGACCAAGCCAACCGCAGTAGCGAGAGTTCCAAGCACCAAGGTGTTGGCCATGGCTGCTTTGAGCTCAGGCCAAACCGGCCGACTGCCCTTGATCGACCGTCCCCAGTTGAACGTGACGAAGTGATGCAACCAGTTGAAGTACTGGGAAACGATGTTCCCGGTCAGACCGTTGGTCTGTTTGTATTGCTCGATCTTCTTCTGGCTGGCGCGGGGATTGATCCGCAGGTAGCTCTGCACCGGATCGGTCCCGATCCGAATGGCGATGAAAACGAGGAACGTGATCAGGAACAACGTGGGAATGGTCCACATAAGCCTGCGAGCGACGAATCTGATCATCGTGGCAAACCTCCGAAGCTGTTGGTGTCGACGTCTGTTGGTATTTGCACGCGCGGGGCCGGCAGCATGCCGGCCCCGCTCACACTAGGTCATTTTCCTTACCGTGTGACGTTCGTCATCCCAGGGTGACGTCGGGCTCGCCGGTGACGAGCTGCGTTGGTTCGTACGTACCCTTCGAGGTCGTTGCCC
>JANMMQ010000118.1:0-12323 GCA_031373465.1 Ilumatobacteraceae bacterium
CGTCGGCCGTCCCGTTGCAGTCGTTGTCCTTGAGATCACAGATCTCGGGAGACGGATTCTTGGTGCACGTGACGAAGCCGGAGACGCACTGCTTGACGCCACCGGCACACTCGCCGACGACGTTGTCGCAAGGATCGCCGATGGTCGGCAGCGGACCTTCGTCGGTCGCGCCGTCGCAGTCGTTGTCCTTGTTGTCGCAGACCTCGTTGCCGGTCGGGATGCACGGACCGCCGTCCCCGTCGGTCGGCGCGCCGCCGTCCCCATCGGTCGGGCCTCCATCGCCTGGACCATCACCGCTACCGCCATCCTCGCCCGCACAATTGTTGATGCAGTAGTCGTTGACCTTGCAAGCGCTCAGCGCGCTGCCGAGGACGACGAGGAGTCCGAGAGCGAGCGCTTTCACGAGTGCGCCTCCCCACTGCGGCGCTTGCGGACGAACAGCAGCGCGATGCCGAGCAGCAGCAGGCCGGCGTCACCACCGGTGTTACAGCCACCACCACCGCCCGTGGTCACGCGAGTCTCGATACCACCGTCGGGTCCGAGGTCCTCGGGATCGAAGCAGGTGCCACCCTTACAGATCTGGTCGGGCGACGGGCAAGCGGTGCCGACGCACAGATCGGCCTCGCACGTGCCGCCGTTGTTGTTCGGGTTGCAGTACTCGCCCTGCGGGCAGGTCATCGTGCTGCAGCCATCGGGCACGCACTGACCGGAGTTGTCGTTGCAGGCCTGACCGAACGGACATGGCGTACCGCACGGGTCGTCTTCACAGGCGCCGAGTCGGCAGCGCTGGCCCGACGGGCTGTTGCTGCGAACGCATACAAGCTCTTTTGGCGCTTTGTCACGTCATTCCCCCCTCATAGGTTTTGGCTCATCGGTTTTGGCTCATAGGTTTGGCTCATCGATTGGCTGCTGGATTGGTGTCTGATGGAGTGGTCCATCGAAAGCCAACTCAGCCGGCGGTGTCGGCTCGACCGTGATGGACTCGGGCCTGATTGGTTCGGGTTGAACCACGGCGATTTTACGTCCGATCCTGCGAAACAGGCCAACGACGCCCTGCGGTGCGACGAAGACGAAGGCGATGACGAGCACACCCAGTAGGAAACTGGCGATCGGGCCTTTGCCGAAGATGCCCGGCAACCAGTCCCAGTGCGGCGCATGTTGTTTGAGATAGTCGTCGGCGAAGAAGTAGACGAACGCGCCGACGATCGGCCCAGTCAGCGTGGCGACACCACCGAGGATGAGGGCCAGGATGTACTTGATCGAGTTGAGGATGGTGAACGAGTTCTCATCCACGGTGCCGATCTTCGCCGCGATGAGCCAGCCCGAGACGCCCGCCATCGCCGCCGAGATCCCGAACGCCCATGTCTTGGTGCGGGAGAGGTTGACGCCCATCACGGCTGCAGCAGTCTCGTTGTCGCGCACCGCCACCAACGACCGGCCGGCGCGGCTCTTGCGCAAGTTGCGCACGACGATGTAGCACAGCACCATCAACACCAGCGCGACCCAGAACAGGTACAGCGCCCGGTCCTCTCGCGTGGCCTTCAGGCCCGTCCATGTCGGCGGGTCGACGCGGAACTTGGTCAGCGCGGATTCTCCGGTGACGGGAGTGACCTTGCGGTCGATGAACTTGGCTGCGACGGTCGGCCACACATAGGCGATTGCCAGGGTGACCAGCGCAAGGTAAGGACCCTTCAAGCGCAATGCCGGCAGCCCGATGAGCAAACCGATCACGAAGCACAGCACACATGCCTCGATCAACGAGACGAACGGCTTGTTGTCCCAGAACCGCATCGAGTAGCCGAGAAAGAACGCGGAGATGCCGGCAAACGTCGAATGACCGATCGAGATCTGGCCGTTGAAGCCGAACAGCAGGTTCAGCGAGAGTGCGGCGATGGCCAGTGCCATCGCCTCGGTGTACTTGCCCAGGCTCGACGGATCTGCACCACTGACCATCCGCCACACCAGGACGACCAACGCGACGGAGACGAGTGCTCGTAACACCCAGTGCATGGTGCTGCCTGACTTGATGTTCAGCGCCACGATCAGACCCTCTCGACCTTGGCGGACCCGAACAGGCCTGCCGGACGCAGCAGCAACACGACGAGGATGATGAGGAAGGCGACCGCTCGCTTGGTCTCGATACCGATCCACTCACTGGCCGGCCAATTCTTCGGATAGTTGCCGACCAGGCTCTCGATGACACCGAGGCTGAGGCCGCCGATCACTGCGCCGCCGGGGCTGTCCAGACCCCCCAGGGTCGCGGCTGCGGACGCCAGCAGGAACACGGAGAACATCGATCCGATGCTGACGTTGGTGTCGATTCCCGCCTTCAAGGCCCCGCCGATCGAACCGATCACTGCGGCCAGAGCCCAACTGAACATCAGGATCTTGTTGGTCGGTACGCCGACCAACTTTGCCGACGCCGGGTTGTTGGCGACGGTACGCATTGCGAGACCGATCTTCGTCTTCTGGAAGAGTACGAACAGCAGCGCCGTGATCGCGAGCACAACTGCAAGGACGCCGATTCGCTCGACGCGCCACGAGGCGCCGAAGATCCTCACGAAGTCGTCGGGTTTGTTGGGGAACAGCGACGGGAACGGCAGACCCTGACCCGACTTGGGGAACAACAAGCCACTGAGCGAGTTCAACGCCTGGAAGAGCCCTATGGCAATGACGACGGGCGCGAAGGCAGACCGCTTCTCGGCGGGGCGCATGAGCCCAACCTCGATGAGGGCCCCACCGATGAAGGCCAACGCAGCCGAGATGACCATTGCCAGGAGGAGTGGAAGGCCCTGGTCGTGCAGCCACCAGGTGACCAGCGTCGCGAAGAGCGCCATCTCTCCCTGGGCGAAGTTGATGTGACCGGTACCGCGATAGACGACGACCAGACCGAGCGCGACCAACGCATAGATCGACCCGATCGACAGGCCATCAAGGACGTATTGGAGGATGTCCTTCACTCCTCAAGCTCCCAGATAGGCGCGGCGTACCGCGTCGTCGTCGGCGATCTCGGCTGCCGATCCCGCCGCGGCGATGCGGCCGCTCTCGAGCAGGCAGACGTGGTGGGCAATGTCGAGTGCGAGGTTGGCGTTCTGTTCGACGAGCAGCACCGTGAGACCGCGCTGCTCATTGAGCCGCTTGATGATCTGGAAGAGCTCCTTCGTGATCAGAGGCGCCAGGCCGAGGCTCGGTTCGTCGCAGAGTAGTAGTTTCGGGCGGCTCATCAGCGCCCTGGCGATGGCCAGCATCTGCTGCTCGCCACCCGACAACGTGCCGGCCTTCTGCGACCGGCGATCGGCGAGACGCGGAAAGGTTTCGTACCACAGGGCGATGTCGCTGGCGACTTCCTGGTCGTGACGCACGTAGGCACCGGCGCGCAGGTTGTCTTCCACCGTCAGGTCGGTGAACGTGCCACGCCCTTGC
This sequence comes from Ilumatobacteraceae bacterium, assembly GCA_031373465.1. Classification (GTDB taxonomy): domain Bacteria; phylum Actinomycetota; class Acidimicrobiia; order Acidimicrobiales; family Ilumatobacteraceae; genus JAENVT01. The sequence goes on from JANMMQ010000118.1 coordinate 3,424, forward strand.
GGCACCTGGGCGATTCCGAGTCGCACGATGCCGTCGGGTGAGCTCTTCGTGATGATCTCACCCGCGAACTCGATCACCCCGCGACGCGGGATCATGCCGGAGATCGCCCGCATCGTCGTCGTCTTGCCGGCCCCGTTGGCGCCGAGGATGACGGCAACCTCGCCGGCGTCGACATCCAGGTCGATTCCGTGCAGGACCTCGACAGGCCCGTAGCCAGCCGACAGGTCTCGTACTCGCAGCAGCGTCACCACTATTCGTCGGTCCCGAGATAGGCGGCGATCACGTGCGGATCGTTCTGAACCTCCGCCGGCAAACCCTCCGCGATCTTGCGACCGAACTCCATCGCCACCACCTTGTCGCTGATACCCATGACCATCGCCATGTGGTGTTCGACGAGCAGGACCGTGAGGCCGAACTCGTCGCGGATCGACACGATGAGCTGACCGAGCTCGTCGACCTCACTGTGTGTCAGTCCGCTGGCGGGTTCGTCCATGATCAGGAACGTGGGCTCGGCGGCCAGGGCCCTGGCGACCTCGAGGCGCTTCAGCGTTCCGAAGGGAAGCCCCGCCGCCGGCTGGTTGGCGAGGTGGGCCAGACCGAGTCGCGCCAGCAGGTTGCCGGCCGCGATACGTATGCGCCTCTCCTCACCCCGTGTTGCGATTCGAAGGGCGGAGCGGGCAAACCCTGCTTTGCCCCGGCAGTGGGCTCCGACCATCACGTTCTCGAGGAGCGTCATGCTGGGGAACAGCGCCAAGTTCTGAAAGGTGCGGGCGATCCCGTGGCGGGCGATGCCGTGGGCCGGCACGCTGAGCAGGTCGTCGCCCTTGAACAGGACGCGACCCTCCGAGGGCTGATAGATCCTGCTGACGACGTTGAACATCGTCGTCTTCCCGGCGCCGTTGGGACCGATAAGACCGCAGATCTGACCCTCGTCGATCGTGAAGCTGAGACGATCCAGGGCATGGATACCCCCGAACCGCACTGAGACGCTTTGGACATCGAGCAAGCTCATGTTGCGTCACTGACCCGAATTGACTGCGTGCCGATCGACACACGGTAGTACGTCGGGGGCGATGCGGAAGGCGGACGACCACCTGCCAAGCTGAATGCATGGACCAGTTGGAGACGCTTGCTGCGGAGCCTGAACTCGTCGAGACCCGACCCTGGTGGCACAGCAAGCTCAACCTCGGCGCCGTTGCCCTCGCGATTGCCGTCCTGTGCGGAGCGCTGGGATGGCTGGTCGGCAACAACAGGGCCATACCTGATCCGAACGCGACCGACATCGGTTTTCTGCAGGACATGCGCACCCACCACGAGCAGGCGGTCAACCTCAGCTTCGATTACCTCGCGCTGCAGGGCACCAACGGCAATCTGCGCGTGATCGCCAGGGAGATCGTGTTCGACCAGGGCATCGACATCGGCCGAATGATCGAGTTGCTCCGCATGTCTGGAGCCACCGAGACCAACGAGAGCGATGTAGCAATGACGTGGATGCACGAACCGACACCGATCGACCGAATGCCCGGCCTGGCGTCTCAGGCGGACATCGACACGCTGTTGGCCAGCAGCGGCGCGGCGGCAGACAAGTTGTTCGTCGACCTGATGGTCGCCCACCACCAGGGCGGAATACACATGGCCCAGTACGCGGTGGACCACGCCAACGTGATCGAGGTCAAGCGACTTGCGTTCGCGATGATCACAGCGCAGACCGATGAGATCAACGAGATGCGCGCTCTCATCGCGGCCTGAACTGGCTGACGGGCTTTTGCGGATTCACGTGCCTAGGCTCGGTCGTATGCGAGCTCGGCGTGCATCTCTGCCAGCATCAATCACGACGATCGGTCTCCTGATCTTCACCAGCTGCGCGCTGCCGAAGCCCAGCGTTCACTCCACGAGATCGCGACAGGACGCCAACGGGAGCCTGATCGGCTCAAACAACAACCCCAATGACACCACCGTCGACACGACTCCCGACACCACGCCGATTCCGGTTCAGGAGGGGATCATCGATTTCGGCGCCAACAAGCCCGAGCGGTCCTATGACGGGTACCTGACCGCCGCGTTCAGCGACATCGAGGCGTTCTGGAAGGCCGAGTTCCCGACCTTGTATGGCGGCGAGTTCACACCGCTCGCCGGGCACATCTACGCCGCCTACCCGGAGCGCACCGAGCCCATCCCCGGTTGCGGCACGCCGGAGACGTCGTACGCCGAGATCCAGGGCAACGCCTTCTACTGCGTCGACGGCGACTTCATGGCCTATGACGACGCCGACCTCCTGCCGCAGCTCGTCGAACAGCTCGGGCAATCTGCGGTAGCGGTCGTGCTCGCTCACGAGTTCGGCCACGCCGTGCAGTTCCGGGCCCAGGAGTTCGAGCAGCCGACCATTCTCAAAGAGCAACAGGCGGACTGCTTCGCCGGCGCATGGGCGGCGCATGTGTCGCGAGGCGAGAGCGACGTGATCAACTTCTCCGACGACGACATCCGCGGCGGGCTCATCGCCATGATCCAGGTCCGCGACCCCGTCGAGCTGGGCGGCCAGATCGATTCCAACTCGCACGGCACCGGATTCGATCGGGTGGGCGCGTTCCAGGACGGCTTCCTCGGCGGCGCCGAACGTTGCAAGACCTTTTTCACCGAGGGCCGCGAGAACCAACTGATCAACATCCCGTTCGATGCGCAGGACATCAACCAGGGCAACCTGCCCCTGGTCGACCCGAATCCCGATCCCACGAATGGCCCCGCCGACATCACCACTCTCCTGCCGGAGGACCTGACCCGCTACTGGACCGACCAGCTTGCTGCCAGCAACCTCACCCTGACTGCGCCGACCCTCACCCTGTTCTCGTCAGGCGACGGCACCGCAACATGCGATGGCACCGACAGCTCAACGATCGACAACAACATCTTCTACTGCGCTGCCAGCAACACCATCTTCATTGACCAGCAGTTCGCGGAGAAGTCACTCGGCGACCCGCTGCTCGGTGACATGTCGATCGGCTATCTGATCTCGCAGGGGTACAGCGAGAACGTGCAGGGCTTGCTGGGCAGCACGTTGACCGGCGAGCCACGCGCCCTGCTCGACGATTGCCTGACCGGGGCCTGGATCCGTGACGACCTGCCACCGACACCCGACGGCCGCCCGCTGTACCTGTCGGCCGGCGATCTCGACGAGGCGATCGTCACTACGCTCGTGCGCAGCGACCCCACCAGCGACACCAACGTCGAAGGCAGCGCGTTCGAAAAGATCGACGCGTTCCGATCCGGGGTGCTCGGCGGCATGCAGGCCTGCCAAGAGCGAATCACGTCGCCGTGACAACCGCGACCGGCCCGACCACTCTGGCCGCGCTCGACATCGGCACCAACAGCTTCCACCTCGTCGTCGCCCGTCTGCTCGACAACGGATACGAGGTCGTCACGCGGGAGAAGGAGACGGTGCGCCTCGGCCACGGCGGCGGCGACATGAAAGAGATGTCGGCAGACGCAATGGACCGAGGGATCTCGTCGTTGCGACGCATGCAACGCATCGCCGCCTCACACGGTGCATCCGTCCGCGCCGTCGCGACCAGTGCCGTTCGTGAGGCCAAGAACGCCGACGTCTTCCTGACGAGGGCTCGTCGCGAAGCCAAGATCGACATCGAGGTCATCTCCGGGTTGGAGGAGGCCCGGCTCATCCACCTCGGTGTGTTGCAGGCGGTTCCGGTGTTCGATCAACGCGCGCTCCTGGTCGACATCGGTGGCGGGTCGACGGAGGTGTTGGTCGGCGAACGCGGCGAGACCCTGGCGGCGCGCAGCTTCAAACTCGGTGCCGTGAGGTTGACCGATCGGTTCTTCCCTGGCGGCGCGGCGTCTGCCGAATCGGTCAGCGAATGCCGCTCCTACACCCGGTCGATCCTGGCAACGTTCGAACGCGAGGTGGAAGACCTCGGGTTCGAGGTCGCCGTCGTCTCCTCGGGCACTGCAGAAACGATCGCCAGGATGATCCACGCGGCGCGCGACGACACGGCCCTTCACACCTTCAACCGCTTCGAGTTCACGGTGACGGAGCTGCAGTCGATCGTCGAAGCATTGGCGAAGAAGAAGTCGTCGGAGGATCGCCGCAGCATCCCGGGGCTCGATCCCACGCGCGCCGACATCATCTTGGCGGGCGCGCTGGTGCTCGAGAGCGTCGCCGACATCTACGGCATCAAGCGCTTCGTGTTCAGTGAAGCCGCGCTACGCGAGGGCGTGCTGCTCGACACCATCGCCCGGCTGCAGGGCGGCGCGCTGCACCACTTGCGCGATGTGTCGCGCCGATCGATCCGTGCGTTGGCAGAGCGGTGCGACGACGACCTCACTCACTCGGCGCACGTTGCTGCGTTGGCACTGCAGTTGTTCGACGCAACCGAATCGCTACACGGCCTCTCCACCGAAGCTCGTGAATACCTCGAGGCCGGGGCTCTGCTGGCCAACGTCGGGCTCGTGATCTCACACAGCAAGCATCACCTGCACAGCTACTACGTCATCCGCAACAGCGAGCTCACCGGTCTCACCGACGCAGAGATCGAGATCATCGCCCAGATCGCCCGCTATCACCGCAAGAGCGCGCCCAAGGCCAGCCACGTCGAGTTCGCCCGGCTGTCACCCGAGGACCAACGACTCGTCAAGACCCTGGCGGGGATCCTGCGTGTGGCAATAGGGCTCGATCGCAGCCATGACGGTCGGGTGCGCTCGCTCATGGCCCAAGTGCGTCGCGACCGGCTGGTAGTCGAGGCCGAGAGCAAACGGAACAAAGAGATCAGCCTCGAGCTGTACACAGCCAACGAGCGCAGCGACCTGCTCGAAGAGGTGCTCGGCCAACGCGTCTCGATCGTCGCGGCCCCTCTTCCCAACGCCTGACCCGACCGCGCGAGCAGGGCCAGTTGACCCGGGCTAGTTGAACGGTGCCGAGGTCGTTGTCGTCACGCCCGGCGTCGATGTCGTCGTCGCCGGCGTCGTGCTGGTGGGAGAAGGTGTGGTCGTCGTGGACTTCACGGTTGTCGCTGGCGGCAGGGTGGTCGGGGCGACAGTCGTGGTGGTGGTCGACGTGGTGCTGGTGGTGGCATCAGGGTTCGCGTAGTTGAACGAGGGCAGGCTCTCCCGCCGTGTGTACTGCTCGGGCTCCTTGCCGTCCTGGCCCCAGACGTAGACCAGATCGCCCTTCTTCACCATCGCCGGGAAGATCTTGGCGATGGTCTGGTTCAAGCGGACGCACCCGTGCGACGCGGGCTCCAATGGCACGTTGTCGGCGCCGTGAATGGCGATCCCGTAGTTGAAGTAGACCGGGTTCATCATCCCGCCGAGAGGGCCGACACGCTTGCCTTCGTACCGTCGCGTGAACCGGAAGACACCACCTGGTGTCTTGGCATCGGCGCACTCGTCCTTGGTCACCGGTTCTGGAAGCGGCTCACCATTGGCATCGGTGTCGAGCGTCAGGATCTCGCACCACTTCTGCGGCGTGCCGTCAGGGTTTTGCACGCCGGTCGAGATGTGGGTGATGAGCTTCGGAAGGTTGTCCACGAAGACGACCAGCACCTGTTCGGGAACGTAGATCTCGACGTGAGTGGAGCCGGACGTCGTCGGCCGGCGCGGCGGGATGGTGATGCGATCCTGCATCACCTGCCACATTTCGTTTGTGACCCGGCCCTTTGCGTTCGCCCGCGGCGTCTTGAGGATCAGCTTCTCGTACGCCCACACCGCTTGCTGGGTGCCGGATCCGAAGAGCCCGTCGACCGGTCCGGGGGCGAATCCGAGTTCTGTCAATCGCTGCTGGACGGCTTTGACATCCTCACCGGTGTTGCCCTTGCCTATCGAGTGGCTGAGGTTGGTCTTGACGATTGCCGGATCGGAGTTGACGACGATCGGCAGGGCCGTGATAGCGACCGATGTCGCTACGACCGACCCGGCTCCCGTGCCCGGCACCGAGTCACTACCCGTTGCATCTCCCCGACCCGAGATGCCGGCGATGATCACGACGGCAAGCACACCGGCCCCCGCAACCACTGGCATCCAACGCCCAATGGGCGTAGGCGCGGCAGCACCACGGCGGCGCGGCTGTGGATGAGATGGTCTACGGGCATTCAAGACAGACAAGCTCCGACTTGGACGTTGAGGGTCCGGGGGACGTCCAGGACCAATGTATCAGCGGGCCCCCAAGAGCCGACCCCCGCCCCTGGTCAGGTGAAGGGGCGGACGACCGGTCGTAGGTCACGTAGTTCCCGGCGCAAATGGACCATTTCGCTGAGGATCTTGCGAATGACGCTGCCCGACGCCAACGTGCTCTCGCCTCTGGTGCGGGGGAAGTAGTCGACCCCGAATTGGATGACGTTGAATCCAAGCTTCTTCGCCCGGATGATCAGCTCCGCATCGACGAACGAGCCTTCGCTGTGCAGGGTGATGTGCTCGAAGATCGACGTTCGGCACAGCTTGAAGGCGAAGTTGATGTCGCGCATGCGTACGCCGAACAGCCGCCTGATCAAGAAGTTGTAGAAGAACGTGTACACGGTGCGCAGCGACCCTTCGCCGGTGCGGTCGAACCTGAAGGCGCTGACGATGTCGGCGTCGTAGTAGCGCATCAAGCGGATCGCCCGGGAGACCTCGGCCATGTCGAATGGCAGGTCCGCGTCGCTGTACAGGACCACATCGCCCGTTGCTGCGGCGAAGCCCGTCTTCATCGAGCCGCCGAGCTTTCGGTTGACCGGGTGGTGGACGACGCGGATGTGCGGATCCGCTGCGGCGAGCTCGTCGGCGAGCTTCCCGGTGTGATCGGTCGAGGCGTCGTCGACGATGATCAGCTCGTAGTCGAGGATCTCCTTGCTGGCGAGCAACGAGACGCATTCCGTCGTGGCTGCCTCGATCGCCCGGTCGATGTACGCCTCTTCGTTCCACATTGGAAAGAAGACGCTGAGCTTCGAGAAAGGAGTCGCCCGCTCGGCTGCCATCGGCGCAAGGGTAGCGGGCGCACTGTGACCTTTTGATGGCACGCCACCTGTCGGCCGGTATGGTGCCAGCAATGGATCACGGTGCGCCCGCGCAGGCTCAGCCGGCACGCTCGCCGCTGCCTCCCCCACCTGTTCCCGTTGCTGCTCGCACCGCAGAACCCGTCGAGCGATCCGATGACGATGTCGCGGTTTGGGTTGAACCACGCAAGCTTGCTGGCCAGCTCTCGCCAAGATGGCGACTCGCCTTCGGCATCGGTTGGGCCGCCATCGTCGTCGGCAACGCCGCGGTCTGGGAGTCCTCGCGCATCATCGGCCTGTCGACGTGGTGGCTTGGCGCAGATGCCGAACCGCATCCCTTGCTCGTGCAGCTGCTGCCCTTTTATGGCCCCATCCTGGTCACCGTGGCGGCGATCTCGAAGTGGCGCTATTCGCCGTACCTCGGAATCCTCGTTGCGCTGAGCGGAGCCGCGATCGGTGCAGGGGATCTCCATCGAGTCCGTTGGATCGCAACTGTCGAGTTGGTCCTCGCCGCAGCCGCGCTGTGCATCAGCGTCGCGTCATTGGCCGGCATGTACCGGCCAGTGCGCAGCACCCAGCACATCGGCTGACATCACTCGATTCGGCGATCCTTCTCCACCACGACGACGCCACGCTCACTCAGGACGAACTCCGCGCCGTCCGCATCGGCATCGTGGCCGATCGCGCGGCCGGCGGGAATCTCGACGTTCTTGTCGATCACGCACCGATGCAACCGTGCCCCGGGTCCGACGCGCACCCCCGGGAACAGGATCGACTCGCTGACCACTGCTGACGCATCGACATAGGTCTCAGGCCCGAGGATCGAGCGCTCCACAGTCCCGCCCGAGACGATGGAGCCGGCGCACAACAAGCTGTTGTCGATGACCGGCCGTTCGCCGCCGGGACCATGATCGATCTTTGCCGGAGGCAGTGGTGGGTGGAGGCTGTAGACGGGCCATTGGCCGTTGTACAGACTGAACGGCGGCACCGGCGCGATGAGATCCATGTTGGCCTCGTAATAGGCGTCGAGGCTCCCCACATCTCGCCAGTACCCACGCTCGTGTTCCGCCTGCCCGGGGATGAGGTTGGTCGAAAAGTCGTACATATGGGCCACGCCCGAGCGAGTGAGCATCGGGATGACATCACCGCCGATGTCGGTCGCGATCGAGTCCGTACCCGTCGGGCTGACGACGTCGACGAGCGTTTGCGTGTCGAAGACGTAATTGCCCATCGAGGCGAGAGCCCGCGAATCGTCGCCGGGCATCGGCGGCGGGTTCTGGGGCTTCTCGTGGAAGCCGATGATCTTGCCGACGGCCGACGCTTCGATGATCCCGAACTGGGAGCCTTCGGAGATGGGCACGGGAATAGCGGCCACGGTCACACCGGCGCCGACCTCCCGATGATGCTCGACCATCTGCCTGGGATCCATGTGGTAGATGTGATCGGCGCCGAAGACGCAGACGAGGTCGGGCCGTTCGTCGCTGATCAGGTTGAGGTTCTGGTAGACGGCGTCGGCGGAACCGCTGAACCACTGCGGGCCCCTGCGCATCTGCGCCGGCACCGGCGTGACGTAGTTGCCGAGGAGGGTCGAGAATCGCCACACCTGGCTGATGTGCCGGTCGAGGCTGTGGCTCTTGTACTGCGTCAGCACGACGATCTTCAGATATCCCGCGTTGGCAAAGTTCGAGAGCACGAAATCGATGATTCGGTAACTGCCACCAAAGGGAACGGCCGGCTTCGCCCGGTCGGCCGTCAACGGCGCCAACCGCCTGCCTTCGCCACCCGCCAGCACGACCACGAGGATCTTGGGCTCAGCCATGGTGCCGCACGTTAGACCTTCTCAGCGACCAGGCGCTGATACAACTCGATGTGCGTCGCAGCAGGCCGCGTCCACGACCAATCGATGGCCATCCCGCGTCGTTGCAT
>JANMMQ010000211.1:0-4018 GCA_031373465.1 Ilumatobacteraceae bacterium
ATCGCGGCGCTGCAGGAGCGATGCCACTACGAACCCGGTGACGTCGTGGTGGCGTGGACCGAGTCGCAGCCGGCCTTCAGCAAGAAGGTGCAGTACCGCGTGATCGACGCCGCCCTCGGCACAGTCGAGAAGGGCTGGTATCACAACGACGATGCATACAACGAACAGCCCTGGCTCCCCAACGGCCCAATCCCGCACACGGTCACCTGGACGCTCCCCGGGTACGTGGCACCCGGCGTCGCCCATCCTGGCACCGGCGGTCGAGTGTGAGTTGAGGCGCACGCATACGGTGACATCGTGACCTCGGCGACCGTCGTCGGCAGCGGTCCGAATGGGCTTGCGGCCGCGGCGCGGCTGGCTCGCGCCGGTCTCGAGGTGACGGTGCTCGAGGCCAGCGACACGATCGGCGGCGGAACGCGCAGCTCGGAGATGATCGTCCCCGGGTTGGTGCACGATCATTGCTCCGCAGTCCATCCGCTCGCCGCAGGGTCGCCGTTCCTGACCGGGCTGAACCTCGACGGGCTCACCTGGTTGCAGCCAACGGTGGACTGTGCCCATCCGCTGGACGACGGTTCAGCCGGGGTGTTCTATCGGTCGATCGAACAGACCGCCGAGGCCCTGGGGAGCGACGGCCAGCGATGGCGTCGAGTGTTCGGGCCGATGGCGGCGCACTTCGACGCCTTGTTCGCCGACGCTTCCCAGCCGGTCCTGCGAGTACCGCAACATCCGGTGACGTTGGCGCGTTTCGGTGCCGGCGCGATGCTGCCGGCGACCATCTTGGCCCGGGCGTGGAGGACGGAGGAGGCCAAGGCACTGTGGGCCGGCGTGGCCGCGCACGCCTTCTCCCGTCTCGACCGACCGATGACCAGCGCGGTCGGGCTGATGCTCATCGTCGCTGCGCACGCGAAGGGATGGGTGGTGGCGGAAGGGGGCTCGCAATCGATCGCGGATGCCTTGGCGGCGGACATCGAACGCCATGGGGGCAGGATCGAGACCGGTGTACGCGTGACCTCGGTCGACTATCTGGCGCCGAGCGATGTGTTGATGCTCGACGTGTCGCCGTCGATTGCCGCCGACATCCTGGGCGATCGGCTGCCGCGTCGTGTCGCCCGCTCGTACCGCCGATTTCGTCACGGCCCCGGCGCGTTCAAGGTCGATTTCGCCATCGAGGACGGTGTTCCTTGGGCGGCTCCGTTGGCCCGCCAGGCAGGAACGGTCCATCTCGGTGGCAAGCTCGAGGAGGTCGTCGCCACCGAGGACTCGATTCGTCGGGGGGCGATGCCCGAGCGGCCGTTCGTGCTCGTGGGTCAGCAGTATCTCGCCGACCCGACCCGGTCGGTCGGCAACATCCACCCGTTGTGGGCGTACGCGCACGTGCCCAACGGCTACACCGGGGATGCAACCGAGGCCATCACCGCTCAGATCGAACGGTTTGCTCCTGGCTTCCGCGAGCGGATCATCGGCACGGCGGTGCGCTCATCGACGGAGATGTCGGTGTACAACCCGAACTATGTCGGGGGCGACATCATCGGCGGTGCGTCCTCGCTGACACAGCTCTTGTTCCGACCACGTTTCGCGGTCGACCCGTACTTCACCGGCATCCCGGGTACGTATCTGTGCTCGGCGTCGACACCGCCGGGGGCGGGAGCGCACGGGATGTGCGGCGCCAACGCCGCCGCTCGCGTGTTGGCACGACTTGGCGTGAAGGCAGACTGATGAGCGAGGAGATCGGGCTCTTCGAAACCATGTACTCATGCCGAGCGATGCGGCGACTCCATTCCGATCCGGTACCCGAAGAGCAACTCCTCCGGCTGGTCGATGCAGCGAACCAGGCGCCCTCCGGTCGCAACTTCCAACGCGGGCGTTGGATCATCGTCCGCGACGACCGACAGAAGCAACGGATCGCCGCGCTGAACTGTCGAGCCAGCGAGGAAGCCGCCAGGGAGCAGGCCGAGCATGGCGAGCCGCTCCCGCATCACGATGTCGACAAGCGACGCAGGATGTGGGCGGCTGTGCTGTGGCAGTCGGAGCACATGCACGAAGCTCCCGCCATCATCGTTGCGTGCGCGGTTCTCGATCATCCTGGGCAGGATCCAAATCGCTACGCCAGCTCCATCTGGCCGGGGATCCAGAACCTGCTGTTGGCGGCAAGGGCCAGCGGCCTCGGGGCCGTTCCGACCACATATGCACTGCGCTTCCGAGACGAGCTGAACGAGGTGCTCGGCCTGCCGAACGACGCGGCCGCGCAAGCGATCATTCCAGTCGGGTTCCCCATCGGCAACTTCGGACCCGTCACCCGTCGCCCGCTCCACGAGATCACGACGTTCGACCGGTGGCACGGCCCGCATCCGGCCGTGCCGACATGACGTCGGCCGTGCCGACATGACCTTGGCCGTGATAGCCCGAGACTGCTCCGCCATCAGATCGAGAGACCGCCGTCGACGGGCAAGACCCCACCGGTGATGTAGCCGGCCTGCTCGGAGGCAAGGAACCCGACCGCCGGAGCTACTTCGGACGGATCGGAGAAGCGACGCATCGGGATCTGGGCTCGCAGTTCCGCGAGTCGATCCGCCGGAATCGAAGCGACCATGTCAGTCTCGGCATTGGGAGAGATCGCGTTTACTGTGATCCCGAAACCGGCGAGCTCCTTGGCGGTTGCGCGCGTGAACCCGATGATGCCCGCTTTCGCCGCGGCGTAGTTCGACTGGCCGACGTTGCCGTGCAGGCCCGTGTACGACGTGATGTTCACGATCCGACCGTACGCCTGCTCGCGCATCACCGGCACCGCCGCCCTCGTCATGTTGAAGGTGCCGGTCAGATGCACGCCGAGCACGGCCTGCCAGTCGTCGTCACTGAGCTTCCACACCATGCGATCTCGCAGGATGCCTGCGTTGTTGACGATGACGTCGAGGCGACCCGTTCGTGCGACCGCGTGTTCGACACAGGTGGCAACCGATACCGCGTTGCGCACGTCGACGACGACGGGAATAGCGTCTGCGAGCACGCCGGTCGTGATCTCCGCCAGCGCGGCCTCGTTTACGTCTGCAACGCAGATCGTGGCACCCGCTTCGGCGAAGAATCGACTGAGGGCAAGCCCGATGCCCCGTGCACCGCCGGTGACTATCACGGTGCGACCGGCGAAGTCGAAGGATGCGCTCATGCCCGCTCGAGGATGCGGACGACACCCGTCGACCCGTCGACTTCGATCAGGTCGCCGGTCTTGATCGCCGTGGTTGCACCCACTGCGCCGACGACGGCCGGGATGCCGAGATCGCGGGCCACGATCATGGTGTGGCTGAGCTCGCCTCCCATCTCTGCCACGACAGCGACCGCGCCTACGAACAGAGGCATCCAGCCCGGGTCGGTGATTGGGGCCACGAGCACCTCGCCGGGCTGCGGGGGTTCATCGTCGTAGGCATTGCGGACGACGCGCGCGCGGCCGGTGGCGTGGCCCGGGCTCCCCGCCGCGCCGACGATTTCGCTGACGTCGTCGGCGAGGACCTCGCGGCTCACCAACGGCCACTCTTCGACCGGCGGGATTTCACCGGCGATGGCGAACAGCGGCTCTTGGTATCGCTCGAGCTCGTGTTGCGCGGCCCTTCGCGAGTGCACGGTGTTGACGTCGACGCGGCCCTGCTCGACAGCCGTCGTGAGCTCGTCGAGCGTCAGGAAGTAGATCTGGTCCGCGGATTCGAGCTTGTCGTCGGCGACCAGGCGTCGACCGATCTCGAGAGCGTCGAGCCGCTGTTCGTTGATGGTCAGCACGCATGTGGCCTTGGTGCGCTCACGGATGCCCATCCATGCCTTGCAGCGCTCGAGCCACAGGTCGAGCTCAGGAAAGGCGGTTCTGGCCCCGTCGCGTTCGAAGCGTTCCAGAACGGCTTCGCGCATGCTGCCCGGGTCGCGGGGCGCACCGCCGGCGCGCACCGCACCGCCGGCGCGCACCGCACCGCCGGCGCGCACCGCACCGATCGCTCGTCGAAGCATCTCGGGCTCGATCTCCCAAGACGGCGAAGCG
>JANMMQ010000216.1:0-25516 GCA_031373465.1 Ilumatobacteraceae bacterium
TCTCGTCACGGCCGAGCAGCCCCCGACTTTTCGAGCGCCGCTGGCTGACTGACTCGCAGGAGGCAAGCACTCTTCCTTCTGTGACCAACCACGCCATGGTCTTCAGCCTTGCACGTTTGCGGCCGTTACCATGATCGTCCCGTGTCGATTCACAGCGGTCTCACGCATCCTCCACAGCGTTCGTTCAAGCCCCGTCGCCGCGGCCTGTCACCGTCGCGAATCGTGGCTTACGAGCGATCCCTGGCCAGGTGGGCTCTCTCTGTAGAGGGGCCGGGTCTGTTGTTCGATGAGGTTTTCGGTCGCGATGCAGGCGACCTCATACTCGACATTGGTTTCGGCGCGGGAGAAGCTTTGATCGAGCTTGCCGACATGCGTCCGCACGAGTGTGTCATCGGGGTCGACATCCATACGCCTGGGATCGCCGCGGTTCTCGAGGCGGTCGAGAACCGAGGGCTGATGAACGTGCGCGTCGTCGACGGCGACGTCATCGATCTCCTGGATCGCATCCCGTCGCGATCGCTCGCGGAGATTCGTGCGTTCTTCCCCGACCCATGGCCGAAGCAGCGCCAACGCGCTCGCCGCCTGATCCGGGCCGATGTAGTTCGACGGTTGGTGCCTCTCCTGCGCGCCGGCGGAAGCCTGCACCTGGCTACGGACTGCGCCGACTACGCAACTCAGATGCGTCGGGTTTGCGATGCCGAGGCGGCTCTCGAAGGTGGAGTGATCGAGCGGCCGCCATGGCGACCGCACACGCGGTTTGAGCAACGCGGGATCAAGGAAGGCCGGCACGCGACCGACCTGATCTATGTCGCGTCATCTACATAGCTTCAGTGAGCTCGCCCAGCGAGTCGTCGAGTGCGTTGAGGTAGTGGTCGAGGTCCCACTCAGTGATCGCCAGACCGAGGTTGAGGCTTCCACGTGGGGCGGTGTACACACCGCGCTGCAGCAATGAAAGGAACAGCGCTTCTTGCAGATGAGGATCGCGGTCGAGCAGATCGGTGCCGTTCTGCGGTGGATGCGCACGGGCATGCACGGCGTTCATCGAACCGAAACCCGTGATGGTCAGCGGCAGCTTGTGCTGGTGCAGCACGTCGTCGATGCGCGCCCGCAACTCCTCGCCCCTGGCGGTCAAGGAGATCGCCGAGTCGGAGGTGAACAGTTCCGACAACACGATGCAGCCCGCCGACATCGTCGCGACGTTGTTGTTGAACGTGCCGGCGTGGGGGATGGAGTCCGGCTTCGTGGCGTCGAAGTGATCGAGTAGTTCGGCGCGCCCGGCAAAGGCACCGAACGAGAAGCCGCCGGCGAGGTACTTGCCGAACGTCGCGATGTCGGGTCGCACGCCCAGGAGATCAGCGAGGCCGCGGGGCCCGTGTCGCGATGTCATCACTTCGTCCGCGATGAAGATCGCTCCGACCTGCTGAGTGGCGTTGGCCAACCCGCTGAGGAAACGGGCATCTGCAGGGACACATCCGGATCCGAGCATGGGCTCGACGATCACCGCGGCCAGGTCCAGCGCCCACTCGTCGATCAACTCCTCGCAACCTTGCAGATCGTTGTAGGGGGCGACGATGGTGGGGAACGGTGCGTTCCACGGTGCGTTGCCGTGCGAGTAGAAGAACACCCCGCCGTGATAGCCGCCGTACATGACCATGATCATCGACCGGCCGGTGACGATTCTCGACAGGGTGATCGCCATCAGATTCGCTTCGGTGCCGGAGTTGGTGAAGCGCACCCTCTGATGCCCGAACCGGTTGCACACCAGTTCGGCGAAGCGGATCTCGGCGGGATGTACTCCGCCCACGCTCGTGTTGGTGGCCAGCGCGTCGGCTACAGCAGCATGCACTCGCTTTTCGCTGTGCCCGAGCAGGCCGGCGGTGTAATCGCCGATGAGGTCGACGTAGGTGTGCCCGTCTGCGTCGGTCAGTGTGCCGCCTTCGCCGCTGACGAACGTCAGGGGGAATGGTGCGTGATGAAGGATCGTGCGGGTGCTCCCCCCGGGCAACACGGCTCGGGCACGCTCGTGCTGTTCGCGCGAGGCAGGGTTGCGATCGGCAGTGTCTCGTCGCATCCGCTCCACCACTGCCACAAAAGCACTCTCTGTGGTCATCGACCACAGTATGACAGCGAAGTCCACGGGTCGCGAAACGCACCGCGGTTACTTCATGGTTAGTTCATACGGGCTCCCGCAAGCTCAGTGCACGGACGTGCACGGCAATAGAGTAGATTCGTCAGTCAGTATCGCTGACTCATCAGTCAGCGATGGACAAAGGAGAGGCCGAAGTGGCCGTCATCGACAGCAAGCCCGTGACCATCGATTCGTTGATCGACGACGAGGAACGGCGGTTCTTGGCCCGCATGCCCCAATCGCTAGCCCGCAGCGCCGAGGCAGCCGATGTGCTCGCCGGCGGGGCGACGTCGAACTGGATGATCTCCCGCCCGGCGGCCGTCTGGGTCAGCCATGGCCGTGGCTCACATGTGTGGGACGTCGACGGCACCGAATACGTCGATCTGCACGGTGGGTACGGCGTGATGGTCGCCGGGCATGCCAACCCCGCCATCGTCGAGGCGGTTCAGCGCCGTGTCACGCAAGGCACACATTTCGCCCAGCCCACCGATGACTCGATTGTCGTCGCCAGTGCGCTTGCCGAACGCTTCGGGTTGCCGGTCTGGCGCTTCAACAACTCCGGAACAGAGGCGACCATGGATGCGATTCACCTCATGCGCGCCATCGCTGGTCGCGACGAGATCATCAAGATCGAGGGCTCGTATCACGGCCATCACGATTCGGTGATGGTGTCGCAGTGGCGCAGTCTCGACATGCTCGGCCCGGCCGATGCACCTCACCGGGTCGCGTCGGGCGGCATCCCACAGGCCATGGCAGATCTGGTGCACCTCGTGCCGTTCAACGACCTGGGCGCGCTCGAGCGGGTGTTGCAGGCCAACAGTCGGAAGATCGCCGGGATGATCATGGAGCCGATGATGATGAACGCGGGCATCATCCCGCCACACAGCGGCTACCTCGAAGGCGTTCGTGAGCTGACGCGGCGGTACGGCGTGTTGCTGACCTTCGACGAGGTCAAGACCGGCCTCGCCGTGCACCCGGGCGGTGTGACGGGCCTGTTCGGAGTCACACCCGACATCGTCTGCCTGGCAAAGGCTCTCGGCGGTGGCCTGCCGTGCGGCGCGATCGGCGGCACTCGCGAGGTCATGGCGGCGATCAGCGACGGCCGCTACGACCAGGTCGGCACGTTCAACGGCAATCCGATGACGATGGCAGCAGCCCGCGCAATGTTGACCGAGGTGCTCACCGTCGACGCCTATCGCCAGGCCGGCCAGCGTTCGCAAACGATGTTCGATCGTGCGATCGCGATCCTGCATCGTCACAACGTGCCCGGCTACGGCTACGCCTTCGGCTTCAAGGGATCGTTGGTGTTCAACGACACGCCGGCGCGTAACTGCCGCGAGTTCCTGGCAATGGACACCGGCCTCAGCCATCTGCACTTCCTCGTGCAGCACAACGGCGGCGTGTTCATGGCTCCATGGGGCAAGAGCGAGCAATGGACGATCTCACCGATGCACTCCGACGACGACGTCGACAGGTTCTGCGACAACGTCGAGCGGTTCGCCGCCTTGGTCAGCTCAACGGTCGACGGCCACTCTCACCAGTATGCCGCCGGCGGCTACTGCTGAGCAGCCCGCCGTGACATCGAGCCAACTCATCCCCACGCTCACCGGCAGCGAGTACAGCTCCGACGAGGTGTTCGCTCGCGAGCGTGAGCGCATCTTCCATCGGTCATGGTTCTACGTCTGCCGCGACGATCGACTGGCGCCAGGTGATCGCTTCGTCGCCGACGTGGCCGGCGAAAGTGTGCTGCTCGTGAAGGACCGCGACGGTCGAACTCACGCACACGCCAACGTGTGCCGTCACCGCGGGTCGAGGCTGTGCGAGGAGAGCGGGCCAGGTTCGAAAGCCGGCATCACCTGTCCGTACCACGCCTGGACATATTCGCTCGACGGTCGGCTCATCGGCACGCCTCACCTCGGCGCGGACGAGGTCGACCGCGACGCATTGTCGTTGTGGCATGTCGCCTGCGAGGTGTGGCACGGGTTCGTGTTCGTCAACCTGGCGGCGCAGCCGTCGCCGCTCCTCGACTCATTCGCTATCGGAATGGACTCGATCGCGCTGTTCGAGCATCTGCACCTCGGCGAACTGCGCACGGGTGTGACGACCTCCACCGATGTCGATGCCAACTGGAAGATCCTGGTCGAGAACTACCAGGAATGCCTGCACTGCTCGTGGGTGCACCCAGAGCTGGTCGACATTGTTCCGGTGTACAAGACCGGCCGGGTCGTCGACCCCGAACGATCCGACGGAGGGGTCAGCGTGCGCGGCAACAGCTTCAGCCTGACGGGTCGTTCGAATCTGCCGGTGCTGCCGCATATGCCGATCGAAGAGGCCGAGTCGTACTACGGGGCGACTGTCTTCCCGAACATGTTCATCGACGTCACTGGTACGAGCGTGATCGTCTCGTCGCTCTGGCCGAAAGGGCCCGCACACACGACCGTGGCAATGGAGTACCTGTTCGCGGGCGAGACCATCGATGCGCCGGGTTTCGATCCGACCGAGATCGTCGATTTCAGCGAGTTGGTCGGCAAGCAGGACTACGACGTGTCGGAGCGCGTTCAGCGCGGCGTGTCGTCGCGCTACTTCGATCACGGCGTGCTGGCGCCGCAGGATCACCTCATCGTCGATTTCCTGGCCACCTACCGGTCTCACATGGCGGACTAGCGTGACGATCGTTCGTACTTTGGGGGAGGACATGAACACCGGATCTACTCGTCGACAGGTCATCGGGGGCTCGGCGCGGCTCGGGCTGGCGTTGGCCTGTGGAATACCGCTGCTGCAAGCGTGCGGTGACGACAGCACCAGCGCCGGCAAGCAGAGCAAATCGATCAAGGACGGGTTGAAGCCCGAGGCCGGCCCACTTCGGATCTTCGACTACGACTCGTACATCAACCCCGAGATCATCTCCGCGTTCGAATCGAAGTACGGCGTGAAGGTGGACATCACCACGTTCACCAGCGACGACGAGGCGATCAGCAAACTTGCGTCCGGCGCCGTCGACATCGATCTCCACCACAGTGCGGCCACCTCGACGCTGTTCAAGTTGGTGGATTCCGGGTTGATCCAACCGCTCAACAAGACCTACCTCACCAACTTCGGCAATGTGGTCGCCTCGCTGCGCGATCCGTACTACGACAAAGGCAGCGTGTACACGGTGCCCTACACCGTGTTCGGTACGGGAATCGGGTTCCGAGCAGACCGGGTCGACCCCGCATCTCTCTCCTGGGACACGATGTGGGACCCGCAGTACAAAGGGGTGGCCTCGGTCCTCGACGACGTGCGCGAAGGCCTGACGATGGCGATGATGCGCAAGGGCCTGACCGACGTCAACACCAGCGACCCTGCCGTGATCAAACAGGCCGGCTCGGACCTCAGCGAACTGACCAACTTGATGAACATCAAGGTCGAGATCGAGGGGTATCACACCATCCCGGAGGGAGCCACCACGGTCGCCCAGACGTGGACCGGCGACATGCTCACCGCGTTGCAGTACCTGCCGGAGGGAACGACCGCCGACGTGCTCGGGTATTGGCTGCCCAACCCCGCCCTGATCAACAGCGACACGATGTGCGTCATGTCCAAGGCCAAGAACCCGGTGTTGGCTCACCTGTTCATCGACTACCTGCTCGACAAGGACAATGCCATCACCAACTTCCAATATGTCGGTTACCAACCGGCGATCGACGGCATCGATGGCCAGTACTTGATCGATCAGGGGTTGGTTCCCGAGAACCTGCGCAGTTGCGTGCTCTCGAGCGATCAGATCGGCAAGGGGTTCCGCTCGTTGCAGTTGACTGCTGAAGTAGAGGCGTTGTGGAACGACGCCTGGTCGAAGTTCACAGCGGGCGGCTGACTGGTGGCCAACGCTGCGGGCGGTGCTCCGGGCGGCCATCGCAACACATTCTGGGCCTTCCTCAGCGTGCCGGGTGTGGCCTGGCTCGCGGCCCTCTTCGTCGTGCCGTTCTACGCGGTCGCGGCCGTGGCGTTCGGCCGGGTCGACCCCATCCTTCGCACAGCGGATCCGGTGTGGAGCCCGTTGGAGTGGAAGTTCTCGGCGATGCGCAACATCCTCCGTCGAGTCCTCGATTCGAACGACCTTGGTGGCGCCTTCATTCGCACGTTCGCGTATGTCGGTGGTGCGCTGGCGCTGTGTTGCCTGGTCGGGTACCCCGTGGCCTACTACGTCGCCCGCCATGCCAGCCGATGGCGCGGCGCGTTGCTGGCGGCACTCGTGCTCCCATTCTGGATCAGCTACCTGATGCGCATGCTGGCGTGGGTGAACCTCCTGCAGGTCGATGGCTACTTCAACCGCGTGCTCGGGTGGCTGCATCTCGGTGGATCGAGGAACTGGCTGAGCGGCGACTGGCCGGCCGTCGTGATCGGGTTGGCCTATGGCTACATCCCCTTCTTCATCCTGCCGCTGTACGCCGCGTTGGAACGCCTCGACAAACGGCTGATCGAAGCCGGCCGCGATCTGGGTGCGTCGCCGGGACGCGTCTTCCAGCGTGTGACCCTGCCGCTGTCGGTGCCCGGTCTGATGGCCGCGTCGGTCATCACGGTGCTGCCGATGTTCGGCGACTACTACACCAACAGCTTCCTCACCAGTGGATCACCGCGAACCGAGATGATCGGCAACCAGATCGAGTTCTACCTGCGCGGCACCAGCCAGCCGCAGACCGGGGCGTCGTTGGTGCTGATCCTGTCTGCGATGTTGTTGGTGTTGATGACGTACTACCTCGTGGTAACGGTCCGGGCGCAGCGCGCGGTGGCCACGTGAGGCGCCACCGCCCCGGCCGTCACGCGTTCGGCTTGGGGACCATCACGTGGCTGTATGTGCTGTGGTCGCTGCTGCCGGTGCTGGTGGCGATGCGGATCTCGTTCAACTCGGGCAAGAGCCGTTCCGCCTTCCAGTCCCCGTCATGGCGTTGGTACTTCACGGACCCGATCCAGTCGGTGTGGCACGACGATTCGTTGCGGCAACCGTTGAGGAACTCGTTGAAGCTGGCTGCGCTCAGCATGTTGTTCACCACTCCGATCGGCGTGTCGATGGCCATCGGCCTGCAGCGCTGGCGTGGGCGTTTGTCGAAGGCCTCGAACGGGCTGATGTTGTTCCCGTTGGTCACCCCGGAGATCGTGATGGGTGTTGCCCTGTTCCTGGTCTTCACACAGGTGTACACGGGCGTGCCACGCGGCTTCACAACGCAACTTCTCGGCCACATCACGTTCAGCATCTCGTATGTCGTCGTGATCGTCCGTGGCAGGTTGGCGGCCATCGGCCCACAGTACGAAGAAGCCGCCCGCGACCTTGGCGCCAACCGCCTGCAGGCGATGCGGCTCGTGTTGTTGCCGTTGCTGGGGCCGGCCATCTTCGCCAGCTTGATGGTCGTGTTCGCCGGGTCGATCGACGACTTCGTGATCTCGTCGTTCCTGTCGACCGGTGCGTCGAGCGAGACCGTGCCGATGAAGATCTACTCGAGCGGGCGAGCCACCGCCACGCCGGCGCTCAACGCGCTTGCCACCATCATGTTGGTGTTCACCCTCAGCGCCGTTGCGTTGGCGGCCATCGTCATGCGGCACATGCGCTCACGTCAGGGTGGCGGCGAAGACGCCCAGCTCGGCAACCTTGCCGCTGTCGGCTAGCGCCAGTCAGCCGGCCAGCACCCGTATTGCGTCAGGGGCCAGATACGCGTCGACGGTTTCGCCCTCGGCACCGCAGAGCGGGGAGCCGTCGTTGGCGATGAGCGCCTGCAGCTTGTGCGCACCCAGTCGTAACAGCACCTGGGTGACGGCGCCGACGTAGATGCGCTGTTCAACAACTGCGGGCACGGCCTCGACGTTGCCGCTCCCGAGAGGCGACAGCAGCACCCTCTCCGGTCGGATCACGACCGTGCACTGACCGGCGATTCCGGCCGTGTCGGCCTTGTGCTCTGTGCCGTTGATCATGACCCGGTCCGGGCCGCTGACGGTCGCAGGCAACAGGTTGGCGACGCCCAGGAAGTCGGCGACGTACGCGCTGGCCGGTTCCTCGTACGTGTCTTTTGGCGTCCCGATCTGCTCGATCTCGCCGTCGTTCATGACGGCAAGCCGATCGCTCATCGTCAATGCCTCTTCCTGATCGTGGGTGACGTACACGAACGTGATCCCGACATCGCGGTGAAGGGCGCGAAGTTCGACCTGCAGTGTCTTGCGCAGCTTGGCATCGAGTGCGCCGAGCGGCTCGTCGAGCAGCAGCACCTTCGGTCTCAACACCAGTGCTCTGGCAAGCGCGACTCTCTGCTGTTGACCGCCGGAGAGTTGGTGCGCTTTGCGTTTGCCGTAGCCAGTCAGTCGCACGAGCTCGAGCGCCTCACCGACGCGTTGTTTGGTCTCGACTTTGCTGCACTTCTGGAACCTCAATCCGAATCCCACGTTGTCGGCGACGCTGAGGTGTGGAAAGAGTGCGTAGCTCTGAAAGACCGTGTTGACCGGTCGATTCTCCGGCGGTACGTCGACCATGTCGACGCCGTCGATGCGGACCTCACCCTCGTCGGCGGACTCGAAGCCACCGATCAAGCGCAGAGTCGTCGTCTTGCCGCAACCGCTGGGACCCAGCAGTGAGAAGAACTCGCCGCAATCGATCGACAGGTTGATGCCTTTCAAGACCGGTGCCTTGTCGTAGATCTTCGTCAGGTTGACCAGTTCGATCTGCCCACCGGGGCCGTCGCCTCCGGGCCGGTTGGAGCGCATCGATACTTTCTAGCGCGTCCATTGCTCGGGAATTGCCGGGAATGATCGGGAATGATCGGGAATGGTCCAAAGCGAAAACATCAAACGGGCCCATGCCGCCGACTGTGCGGCAGCGATGGACCCGTTCTTGTTCGGGGGGTTGTCGGGTGTTGTCGGGCGGTGTCAGCCGTCGCTTCCGCCGCCGCGGCCGCTGTTGCCACCGTCGTCGCCGCCACCGTGGTGGCCGCTGTCGTCGGCCCCGCCGGCGCCGGAGTTGTCATCGACCGAGTTCGCCGGTGCCGCTGCCCCGGTGCAGCTCGGGTCGTTGGCGTGTTCCGCTTCGTCGCAGTTTCCGCTGACGTCTTCCACCGAGTTCTCTGTGGCGTCGTCGTCGACGCTGTTCTCTGTGGCGTCGTCATCGCCATCATCAACGCTGTTCTCGGTCGCGTTGTCGTCGACACTGTTGTCGGTGGCTTCGACGCTGTTGTCGACGCTGATCACCGTCGAGTCTTCGAGCGAGGTGCTCGGCTCGCTGGCCTTGGTCGTCGCCACGCCGGCCGAAGTCGTTGTGCAAGCCGGGTCGTTGGCGTGTTCAGCCTCGTCGCAGTTTCCGCTCAGATCTTGAACGGTGGTCTTGACCGGGTTGATCGTCGGAGTTGAATTGCCGCTCTGCGACGCCGCGTATGCGGGAACGCCCAGTCCGATGACTGCTACTCCAACGGCTGTCCAAACAAGTGATCTCTTCATTTCCGGGTCCTCCTGGGGGTTGGTACTGAGGACACTCCCAACCATGGACATCGGTTGCTGCACCTTCGTGCTAGTACTCCTGGACGGGTTGGACCGCGCCTGGCGCCGTGTCGAGGAGCGCTTTGCCGACGACTGCGGCGAAGATGATCGCTCCGCCAACCACGGTCGGCGCCTTGGGCGCCTCACTGAGCACCAGGAACGCCCACAGCGGCACGAACACCATCTCGGTCTGGGCGAAGATCGTCATCGGAACCGCCGGCACGCTCTTCGATCCACGATTGAAGAGCTTCGTACCGACCACGATGAACACCGCACCGTGCATCAAAGCCAGTCCCATGTCCTTCGCCGGAGGGAGCAGCGTCTTGCCGTTGGCCAGGGTGATCACAGAGCACAGGACGATCATCGCGGCCGCATAGCCCGACAGGACCGGGGACCAATCCGCGTTGGGGTTCGAGCGAACACTGATCGTGTAGATGGCGAAGCCGACCGATGCGGTCAAGGCGGCGATGTTGCCGACCATGTTGCCGGCGTGGAGATCGCCGAAAACAGTGACGATGAGCCCGATGAAGGCAACAACGATCGCGCCAAGCGTGACCCGTGACAACCGCTCGCCGAGCACGAACCTTGCCAGCACCACCGCCGCGAGGGGAGTGACCGAGCCGAGGAAGGACGCGTTTGCGGCCGTGGTCGTCTTGACGGCGTAGACGAACATGAACGAGGCGAGCAGCAGACCGAAGTCGGCGCTGAGCATCCACTTCCCCGACTTGTAGGCCCTCGGGAGCATCATCGGCTCGCGCCTGAGGGCGGTCATGACCTC
Organism: Ilumatobacteraceae bacterium; assembly: GCA_031373465.1. Classification (GTDB taxonomy): domain Bacteria; phylum Actinomycetota; class Acidimicrobiia; order Acidimicrobiales; family Ilumatobacteraceae; genus JAENVT01. Next base: position 10,398 of record JANMMQ010000216.1, read on the forward strand.
CATCACGACGAGGACCCCGACCGACCTCCATATGAGGTACTGGAATGCGTCAGCGTGTTTGGCCATGCGCGCCGTGACGGCGCCGAAGCTCCAGACCACGCCTGACCCGAGTGCCATCAGGGACGCGGCGATCGGGATGCCGGTCGCGTCTCGGGGGGTTGTCGCACTGGCTGTCATTGCGGACTCGTTTTACGGACTCGTTCACGGTTCCCTATGACGTTCACGCGCCGGCGGGCTCCTCCGATGGTATCCCGTCCCTGCCGCGCGACATCAGCCGCAGCATTTCGTCGCTACGGTCATCGCCGGGGAAGAACAGTTCGATGGCCAACTCGTCGATCGTGACGTCGAGCGGCGTGCCGAACGTGGTCAGCGTGGTGAACAGCGAAAGCTCACCGAGCGGCGTCGCCAGCTGAAACGGCACGAGCAGCGGTGGCTCGTCGCGCCCACCGTCGGCGACGAGTGGTGTGATCTGGACGACGTTCGGGTACGCGGAGACCTCAGTAGATCGTCGTAGCCGGGAATGCCACGCGAGGTGGCCAGGCACGGGTCGAACGCTGACTGCTCGTCGACGAACCGGTCGGCGAACTCGAAGATGGGGGACAGGGCCATGCCGCCGAGCGTAGGCGCGTGCCCTGTCTCCCGGAATCGCGCTAGCCGAGTGTCGGCAGCAGTTCGGCCAACCTGTCGTAGGTCTCGGCGGCGCCGTGCTCCATTCCGGATTCGACGACCGCGTCGCGTACTTCTTTCGACTCGTACCGCGCAGTCGCTGTCAGGGTTGTCTTGCCATCGTGCTCGGTGAGGACGGTGGTGATGACAGAGTCACCGGGATAATCGTCGAACGACTCGGTGTGGACGGTCCGCTGGCCGGGGACGATCTCTTGGTAGACGCCACCCATCCCCATCGTTGTGCCGTCCGGGCCCTTCAACACGTATCGCCAGGCGCCGCCGACACGCAGATCGACCTCGCACAGCGTCAGCGACCACCCGTGCGGGCCGAACCAACGCTTGAGCAACTCTGGATCGGTGAAGGCCTTGTACACCAGGTGAGCCGGTGCATCGAAGACTCGTGTCAGCACGATCTCCCGGTCTGTCGGTGTTGTGACTTTGAGTGTTCCTGTGTTGAGCATCATTGGTTTCCTGTTCTCCTAGTTTCCGATCTCGTTGTTCGTTTCTTTCATTTCCTCAAGGAGGTTGTCGAGGCGCCCGAACGAGCCTTCCCAGAACTTGCGGTAGTTCTCGAGCCAGTTGTTGGCCTCGGCCAGGCGCTTGGCTTCGAGCCGGCACGGCCGGCGCTGGGCGTCGCGACCGCGCGAGATCAGCCCGGCCCGTTCCAGTACCTGGAGATGTTTGGAGATCGCCGGTTGTGTCATGGCGAACGGCTCTGCCAGTTCATTGACCGAGGCCTGCCCCGAGGCGAGTCGTTTCAGGATTGCCCGCCGGGTTGGGTCGGCCAGTGCTGCAAACGTGGCGTCGAGTTGTTCATTACCAGGTAGTTCCATAACTGATTGGTAATGTAGACTGCGTGCCAGCCCAAGTCAAGTCGTATCTGTGCTCTTCGAACGAGATCCGTGCGGTCGAACGATGATTTTCCGTCGCGTGGACTGAGCGAAAAGTCGATCCACGGTCATCGCATTGCCGGTGACCCCTGCATTCGTGGTCATCGCGGCGATCTTGGCGCGCAGCACCGAGATCTGCCAGAAGCCGGTCACCGGTTGGTCCGGATCCGTCTCGAGGATCACGCGCCGAGGTCGATCGGCGCGAGATCGACCCATGCGCCTTCGACAAACTGGTGAACGTCGACGAATCGCACGCAACTGCCTGGCTGAACGCGTTCAGCGACCTTCCCGGTCGGTGAGCAATTGAGCCGCCCGGCTCCGAAGGGCACTGGTCCAATGAAAGCTCGCATCGCCCGGTCAAGCGCCGGTGGGGTCGCCTGCGCCGGCCCACCAAGTTGATTGATCACGCGGATCACGGCCAGCAACGCGCCGATTTCCCGAGTCGCCCGGGCTGCGGGCGCCGTCTCTACTTTGCCCAGGACGCGTATCTTGGATGCGATCGGCAGCGCCCCCGACTCGAGAGTCGGCGACGTCTCGTTGTATCCCACGTCGACCTTGTACCAGTCTTCGTGCGCCTCGCAGCCGTCGACGATCACCGCCGGCCGGATGGCAAGTTCGTCCAACGCGATCGCCATCTCATCACAGACGAGCCGGCCGAACGGATGCACTTGCAATTCCTCGATAGGTGGGGTGGCCAAGATGATGGCCGTGGCGTCGGTCGCGTCGGCATCGCGGATCGTGTCGGCCAGCGACTTCGTGGAGGTGGCCTGAACGGTTGCGACCACCCTGCCTTCGAGGCTCGACCTCAGGTCGGGTATGACGTAGTTGTTGGGCAATCCGGGCTGGATGTTCGGGTGATCGACGCCGTCGATCACCAGGACCCGAGAACCGAATCTGGTCAGCTTCTCGGCTTGCAAAGCCATCGCAGTGACCGTCTCGCGATAGGTCGGGTAGTACCCCACCCCCGTCGTTCCGGAGCCCGAGTATGTGGTGTGCAGCGGTTTTCGTCCAGCCAATGCGTCACCAAACGAATCACCGCTCCACTGATTTTCGAGCACGGCAACGATGGCGGGATCCGCCGCGAATCGATCGGCGCATTCCGTTGCCGACTGCGTACATGGGTCCAGCACGATCGGCCGGCCGCCTACCCCGCCCGCTTGCTCGTTCAGGTACGTTGCCGCGTCCTCGAGTTGGTACTGGTACACCAACGAGGGCATCACGACACCGAACGTCACCGGGTCACCCGACGTCGGTCCGACCGGGTTTCCGGTGTAGTCCAGGAACCACTGGCTGATGAGGGGATCGTCTGGAGTGAGGATCGGCCCTGCCACCGAGCTGGGTGTCGGTGTCTCGACAGTGTCCACTGGCCGAAGGTTCACGTTGTGCCGAGAGCTGTCGAAATGTGTGAACACCGCGATGCCGCTGAGGATCAACGCGACGACGACGCCGACCTCGGTCGCGACGCGCCTCGCTTTCTGCCGGTTGCCTCGGCGAGCCACGGCCGTCATCCCGTCCTCGGGCGCTTCCGAGCGAAGTGAGGCGCCCGCACTTCGGGCGAAGCTCTCGAACACCGTCACCTCCGGCGAATCAGGTTCGCGTTCCCATTAGCTGCGTGGTTCCTGCTTCATCGACATCTCGTTGCCCCCAGCTGTAGACGTAGTGCATCCATCCCATGGACACACGGACGAGGCCTCCACTCGGTTGCAAATTGCTGCTAGACGTTGAAGCGGAACTCCATCACGTCGCCGTCGATGGGGTGGTAGTCCTTGCCCTCGATGCGAATCTTGCCGAGCTCTTTGGCCTTGCTCCACGATCCGATCTCGAGGAGCTCGTCCCAGTGGATGACCTCGGCCTTGATGAACCCGCGCTGGAAGTCGGTGTGGATGCGGCCGGCGCATTCGGGAGCGCTCGAGCCGGCGTAGAACGTCCACGCCCTGGTCTCTTTCTCTCCGGTCGTCAGGAAGGTGCGCAACCCCAACAGGTGATACGCGCTGCGCACCATCCGGAACAGGGCGCCCTCACCCAGACCGAACCCCTCGAGCATCTCGGCGCGTTCGACCGGGTCGACGATCGTTGCCGCTTCGGCTTCCATCTGGACGCACATCCCGATGACCTCGACGTTGTCGCCCGCTGATGTGAACTCGTCGCGAACTCGTTGCTCGACCTCGGGAATATGGTCGAGATCGTTCTCGCCCACGTTCACGACCGCGAGGACAGATCGGTTGGTCAGCAGGAAGTAGGGCTGCAGCTGCTCGCGCCACTCTTGTTTCAGACCTGCTCGGTAGAGCGGGCGCCCGTCGGACAACGCGTCGTATGCCGCCTGCAGTGCTTCCAACTCGCCGGCTGCGGTCTTGTCGAGCTTGGCCTGACGGGTGGCCTGATTGAGCCGCTTCTCGATCGTTTCGAGGTCGGCCAGCGCCAACTCGATCTCGACAACGCGCAGGTGCTCGATCGGATCGCTCGGCCCGGTGACGTCGTCGTCCTCGAACGCCCGTAGCACCAACACGATCGCGTCGACCTCGCGAATGTTGGCCAGGAACTTGTTGCCGAGGCCCTCACCCTTGGACGCGCCCTCGACGAGGCCGCCAATGTCGACGACCTGCACGGCCGCATGGACCAGTTGCTTCGATTTGCTCATCGCCCCGAGGCGGTCGACGCGCTCGTCGGGAACCTTGGCAACGCCGATGTTGGGGTCCTTGGTGGCGAATGGATACGGCGCAGCGAGGGCACCACCGCCAGTCAGGGCGTTGTACAGCGAGCTCTTGCCCGCGTTGGGGAGGCCAACCAGGCCGAAGCGTTCCATAGCGAAGGTGTGAGGCTACCCGGCACGATTTCCGCTCGGCCGCGGTCGCCGTGGATCTGTGTGATGTGAGGAGGCTTCTGGGTGTCGCGTTCGTGGCACTGCTCATCTCGGTGCCCGCTGTGGCAGGGGCCGGGCAGCTGGGAACGCAGATTCCCTCGAACTGCGTCGCCCACATCAGTTTCGAAAATGGTGTCGATCTGCGCGACGACTATCGCTGTGCCGGTCTGGCGATCGAGTTCCACACAGCGGGCGTCGCATTCTCGCCGGGGCCGATGTGGGCCGGTCAGTGGCTGTTCCTCGACGAGGCCGGCCAGTTCCGTGTCGGATCGTGCACGTTCAATCGCGGCATCCACCCCACGATCGATGCACCGTCGTCGATCGTCGTCCAGCAATTCCCCAACGACCCCGATGGAGCGAGGGGCGCCTACCTCACGTGGCGGTACGGCGACACGACCGACAACCTCACAGCCGCGGCGATGTGGGCAGTGTTCCACTACTACGCTCAAGACAGTGCCGGCACCCGGCGGGCGGCCAACGGGGCGGCGCCGCTCGTGCCATCGCTCGGGATGGTCGCCCGGGCGAGTGGCCGCGCCGACATCCAGTCACTTGCTGTCGCACTGGACGCCGAGGCTGCGCGGTTCGCGGGCGCGTGGTCCATCTCGGTCACGCTCGATGCCGGCGGGCACATTGCTGTTCTTGTCGCGGCCGGAGCGCAACCGGTGGCCGACGCGCCCATCATGCTGTCGATCAGCGGGCAGGACGAACCAATCACGGTGCAGACCGATGCTGCCGGATCCGCGCAGGCGACGATGTCGGTCACGACAGGAACGGTGACTGTGGTCGCCTCGACAGCGGCCCCCGGTACCGCTGTCGTGTACCGCGGTAGGCCGGCCGGGCCTGATCCTCAAGGCGCCCAACGTCTTGTCACCGCCGGCCAATCGCGAGTTCTCACTGCGACCGTCACGGTCGACGTGCCGCCCCCGCCGACGACCACCGCGCCCGAGACCACGACCACTCCGCCCGATACCACGACCACAACGACGACATTGCCACCGACGACGGTGTCGCCCTCGACCACGTCGACCACCTCGACCACGTCGACGACCACGACAACGGTTGCCCCCGCCACGACCGTCGAGACAACCGTTCCACCCCCGCCCACCGCGGCGGAGGTCGTTCCAGTCGTCGAGGCATTGCCGCCGCCGCCCGTCCCCGTCGCCGCCGCGCCGCTGCCGAAGACGGGCAAGGGATCGGACCTGATCTCATATCTGGCCACCTCCTTGGTCGTGGCCGGGATCGGGATCGTCGGTTTGGCCAGCCGTCGGCCGTCAGGAAGGGTCCTCTACACTCGCTGACATGACGCCGGTCGAGGCCCTTGAACGTGTTGTGCACCTCCTCGATCGGGCTCACGAGACCGGGTTCAAGACGAAGGCGTTCGTGCGTGCACTTGAAGTAGTGCGCGCCACGCCACCCGATGAGTTGGTCAAGAGAGCCGCGGAGGGCACGCTCACCGATCTCGAGGGGATCGGCGATTCGACCGCGAGGTTGATCACCGAGTCGTTGAAGGGCGACACGAGTTACGTCGAGAAGATCGAAGCCGAGACACAGATCAAGGTGACCGACGCAGGGGCGCCATATCTTGCCGCACTCAAGGGCGACTGCCATCTCCACAGTCTTTGGAGCGACGGCGGCGCGACCATCGAAGCGATGGCGCGCACGGCCCGCGATCTCGGCCACGACTACATGGTGCTGACCGACCATTCGCCCCGCCTCACGATCGCCCACGGCTTGAGCAGGGAACGACTGGAACAACAGCTTGCCGATGTGGCCACGCTCAACGAGAAGATGGCGCCGTTCCGGATCCTCACCGGCATCGAGGTCGACATCTTGGAGGATGGCTCGCTCGATCACGACGACGACGTGCTCGCCCGGCTCGACGTCGTGGTGGCCAGTGTCCATTCCAAACTGAGGATGGAGCGCCAACTCATGACCGAGCGGATGGTCCGGGCTGTGGCCTCCCCACACGTCGACATCCTGGGCCACTGCACCGGGCGGTTGATCGGAAAGCGCGAGCCCTCGACCTTCGATCCCGACTACGTCTTTGCCGCATGCGCCCAGTTCCACACCGCTGTCGAGATCAACTGTCGCCCAGAGCGGCTCGATCCGCCCCGGCCTCTCCTCACCATGGCGGTCGACTACGGCTGCTACTTCACGATCGACACCGACGCGCACGCGACCGGCCAGTTGGAATGGCAGCCCCACGGCTGCAACCGCACCGCCGAGTGCGAAGTGCCCCTCGATCGAGTCATCAACTCCTGGGCTGTCGACGACCTTCTCCGCTGGGTGCAGGCGGCATGACCCGCCGGTAGCCTGGCTTCCCATGTCGAAGAAGACGAAGAAGAAAAAGGCGCGCATGCGTCGATCCAAGGCCAACCACGGCAAGCGCCCCAACATGGGACGTGGCTGAGCCGACGGTTTCCCCTGCACCTGCGACTCGGCGTGGCGAAGATGTCGAGGTGCTGCACGGTGTGACGGTCGCCGATCCGTATCGGTGGCTGGAGGACGGTGAATCCGAGGAAGTTGCGGCTTGGGTAGCCGAACACAACGAACGAACCATTCAGGCGCTCGAAGCCCGGCCCTCGTGGGATCAGTGGCACGAGCGCCTTTCCGCGCTCACGGCCTTGCCCACGGTTGCCAGCGCGGCAGTGCGCGGCGACCGGCTCTTCGTGCTCGGCCGTGAGGCGGGCGCCGATCAGTACGCGTTGTCGGTGCAGTCCTCCGTCGACTGCGAGTCGCCTGCACGAGTGCTGCTCGACCCTTCTCAGCGCGCCGCCGACGGTGCCGTCGCGATCGATTGGTACGAGCCCTCGCCGGACGGCGCCTTTGTTGCCATTGGGCTCAGCGAAGGAGGCACCGAGCAGAGCACGCTCTCGGTGATCGACGTTCGAACCGGAGCACACCTGGCTGACTCGATCCCGAACACACGCGCGTCATCGATCGCCTGGCTGCCCGACAACTCCGGTTTCTGGTACCTGCGCTACCCGCCGGGCGACAACTACCACCGGCACGTGTACTTCCATCGCATCGGCACCGACCCGCTGGCCGATCCCTTGGTCTTCGACGACTTGCCCACACCCGAAACATGGCCGGACGTCGTGGCCAGCGACGACGGCCGCCACCTCCTGGTGTACATGTTGGTCGGTTGGGGACGGATCGATGCCCACCTGCTCGACACCGAGACGGGGGAGTGGCACGAGGTGATCAGTGGCGTCGAAGCACAGTCGTCGTTCTTCTTCCACCAGGGCGAGCTGTATGCGGTGACGTCGCGCGACGCTCCGAACGGTCGCCTCGTCGCTGCATCGCTGGACAACCCGAGTGACTGGCGAACCGTCGTGCCCGAGCGCGACGTGGTTTTGACACGCGCTGCCAGCCTCGGCGACCGCATCTTCGCCGTTTCGAGCACGGCCGCCGTCGACACCGTCGAGCTGTGGCGTACAGACGGAACGCTCGAGACCTCCATCACCGACTTCGGCCTGATCAGTGTTCAGTCGATCGATACTGACGACGACACCGCGTTCGTCACAGTCGGTTCGTTCAGTGCTCCACCGATGGTCTACCGCGTCGTCGAGGGCCGCGCCGAGCAGTGGTCGGCGGACCTCGACTTCTCAGTTGTTCCACCATTGACGGTCAACCAGCTGACCTATCCATCGCTGGACGGCACCGAGATCGGGCTGTTCGTGATGCATCGTTCCGATGTACAGCCATCGAAGGACACACCGCTTCTGCTCACCGGGTACGGCGGGTTCGCCATCCCCGAATCGCCGGCGTGGGTGGTCCGTGCCGCTGCATGGTGTGCTGCCGGCGGGGTGTTGGCCGTCGCCGGTCTTCGCGGCGGCTATGAGCACGGCGAGGCGTGGCACCGCGCCGGCCGACGGGCCAACAAGCAGAACGTCTTCGACGACTTCCACGCCGCCGCCGACTGGCTGGTCGCGAACAGCTACACCTCACGCAGCCTGCTTGGCATCGAGGGTGGTTCCAACGGCGGTCTGCTGATGGGAGCGGCGATCACACAACAACCGGGCCTTGCACGCGCCGTGCACTGCGCTGTGCCGCTGCTCGACATGATCCGGTTTCCTCATTTCCTGATCGCCAGGTTGTGGACCGACGAATACGGCGACCCGGAGGTGGCCGAGGAGTTCGGATGGCTGCATGCCTATTCGCCGTACCACCACGTCACCGGTGGCGCCGAGTACCCAGCGGTGTTGTTCACCACAGCGGAAGGTGACTCCCGCGTCGATCCGTTGCACGCACGGAAGATGACAGCTCTGCTCACAGCGGCGAGCTCCAGCCAAGCGGATCGTCCGATCCTGCTGCGCCAGGCCGGTCGCAGCGGCCACGGTCAGGGCAAGCCGGCCAACATGCGAGTCCGCGACGATGCAGATGTGCTGACGTTCCTGTCCTGGCAGCTGGGTATCGAGTCGGCGATGAGTGCTCGCTTGTAACCTCGGAATCCATGCCGAGCGGACCTCAGCTACTCAGTCGCGCCCTGGCCGGTGTCTGCATGCTGGCGGTGGTCACTCAGTGCAGCCGTTCGGGGGGTCAGCTCGCAGCACCTCCGTCGACCACTGCGACCACGAACGCAGGATCGACGTCGGTCGTGGACACGACATCACCGGCCAGTACGGCATCTTCAGTGGTTAGTTCAGCGGTCACGTCAGTGGTTGCTTCGACGACCGCCGCCGACCACGAGCCGACCACGACGACAGCGACAGCACTGGCGGTCGCGGTCGATTCGACCTGTCCGACGACGGCGCACGCCGCAGTGGTCGATCGCGACCGACAACGCGCCTGGCTGTGCGACAACGGCTTGCCACTCCCGGAGTTCGTGATCACGACGGCGCACACGTTGCCCGATCCGGGGACATACCCCGTGTTCGCCAAGGACCTGCACACGTCGTCGACGTTCGGCGACCACTTCACGACAGAGACTCATTTCGTCGCCTTCACCCGAGGCGAGAACACAGGCGCAAGGATCGCCTTTCACACAGTGCCGGTCCTGGGCAACGGTGAGTATGTGCAGCCCCTCGACTCCGTTGGTGCCCTAGAGCGCCAGGGCGATTCCGCTGGGTGCATTCGTGTGCGCCCCGAGCAGGGGCCAGTGGTGTGGGAGTGGTTGCACGAAGGTGACGAAGTTCGCATCCTCACCTGATCATCCGTCCTGATGATGGGTCCCGATCATGGGTCGACGTCGTCGTCGCCTCCCCGTAGATATGTCTGGCCTTCGACACACTCGCCTCGATACGGACACCAACGGCAGGATGTTCCCGGCTTCTTGCGCGGAGCCTCAGCTTCGACCTGCAACTGGATCAACCGATGGATCCCGTCGAGAGTTCTGCGAAGGGCGGTGCGCAACACACCTTCTGTCACGTCTTCGACCACAGGTTCTGCAGAATCGAGATAGAAGGTGGCCAACTTGCGCGGAGGAACATCGCGCACGAGCGTTTCGACCAATGCGTAGAAGCGCAGATCTTCGCAATGACGTTGGCTGACGCGGCCGGTCTTCAGGTCGATGATCACCTTGCGGCTCTCGCGACCCTGTGGGCGACCCATCACGAGATCGACACGGGCGCGCAGCAGGATCGGGTGATCGAGTGGCCATTGCGCCGCGGCCTCGGTGGCCGGGTTGCTGCGTGCATCGAGCGGCGGGAAGCACTCCATGAACTTCGTGACTCGCTCGACCGCCTGGCCACGCAGGTCGGCTTCGTCGCCCGGTGACAGGGCGGCGATCCATCGGCCGAAATCGCGCTCCTCGTCGCCGAGCCGTGCCAACGACTCATCGACCAACTGGCGCGGCGTTGGCTCGCCCCGCCAGTTGAGCATCAGCTGGATGGCTTTGTGAGCGACCTGGCCCCGGGCACGGGCCGGCGTCCACTCGAAATCGTCGGGTGCCAGGAAGTGGACCTCGCAGTCGTGCACGCTGGCCAGGGTGTGCTTGGTGATGAACAGCGTGTTGCCCTGGAGCCGGTCGTTGAAGTGGGCGAACGCCTCGTTGGCCTGATCACGGAGGTCATCGATCACTGCCGCATCGAAGACCATCGGCTCACCCGACCGTCGAAGCAGCGCGAGCGTGCGTTGCTGAGCGGGATTGAGTTGCGGCGGTTCGTCCACGCTGTCGAGACTAACGAAGGGGTGTCACAGCCGGTCTGTAACACCCCTGCGCGACACTGATCGCATGCCCGTCAGCAACACCTCACTCGACTTCGCCCACGCCGCCCGCACCATTGGTCGCGAGGTGCGTCGGCGTGGTCTGGTCGCGCCGGGGTTCCGTTGCCCGCCGCGCATCGCCGGGGTTGACCGCTCACTGCGCCGTGTCGCCAATGGCGCTGTCATCGCGGTGCAGCTCAAGGGGCGGCCGTGGGCGGCCATTGTCGGCGACATGATCGAGGGCGTCATTGTCACCAACCAACTGCAGCCTCCCGCTTCGGATCGCCTGCGGTCGGAGCTCTGGTTGGCACTGGGTTTCGAGGAAAGGCGCTTGCGGCCGGTCGCCTAACCCGCCGCGGCAAACAACCACAGCACGGTCGTGTTCGCAGGCACGCCCGCCTTGGCGCTCTCCAGCCCCTTCTCGTCGAAGGCCTTCGGTCCGAGAGCGATCACGACGAGGGTTCGATTGCCGAAGTCGGAGAACGCACCCTGTTCCGTGCCGTTGATGGGCAGTATCGACGGCGCATCGAACTGTTGAAATCCGGCGTCATCCAGCGCCTTGGTGTAGGCGGCGATCGCATCTTGGGGGCTCAACGTGGTGGTGCGCATCTCACTGAAGATCTGCGTCGGTGATGTCCCGCCGATCGCGGCGGACAACGCAGGCAGGGGCGTTACATCCGAGACCCCGTCCGGCACGGGCAGTGAATCCCACCACTTCGGCTTCTCGATCACCGGGTCGGGTTCACATGTTTTGTTGACACTCGGCGACTTCAGCGAGGCCAGCAACGCTCCCTCGATATCGGTCACGCAGTTGCTCACCAAGAAGGCGCCATGGCCCTCGCCGGTGTAGGTCACCAACCTCGCTTTGGGCCCGAGCTCAGCGACCATTTTCTGCGCCCAGCGAATCGGCGTCGCCGGATCATTGGTGCCTCCGACCACGACGACCGGACCGTCCCCGGAGTACGACAGCTGCACCGGCTTGGTGTCGCCCACCAGCTTCTTGCACTGGTCGGATTCCTGCGTCACGTCCTCGGTCGTGATGTCCTTGCCGAATCGTGGAGCAGCGGCGTGAAGCGATGCCACCAACGCTTCGGGATCGGCCGGCGGCGGCGCCTCGATGCCACTGGCGCATTGGATGACGGGAAACGACTGGAACAGGGTGTTGAAGGTGCCGTCGGAATCGCGACCCTCGTACGCATCGGCAATTGCGAAGATCCCGGCGGGATCGCCCTCCTCGGCCTTCGCCAATGCCTGGCCCAACACCGGCCAATCGCTCTCGCTGTACAACGCGGCCGAGGTGGCCGTCTCCATCGTCGCATTGTTCGCGACGCGGCCGTCGGCGCCGGTGATCGGCGTGTCGTCGAGCTTCTGTTTCAGTGCGTCCCACCGAGCACCTACGTCCGCTGCTTTGAACTCGCAGGCTGCGTGTCCTTCGCACCACTTCATCCAGTTGTTGAACGCGCCCTCGAAGCCGACCAACTGCGTCTCGAGCTCTTGCTGCGCGGTATCACCGTTCGGCTCATACGCGGAGTCCAACACCATTGCCCGGACCCGATCGGGAAACATGGTCGCATACGTTGCGCCGAGATAGGTGCCGTACGAGATGCCGAGGTAGGAGATCTGGTCATCACCGAGTGCGTCTCGAATCGCATCCATGTCGCGAGCAGTGTTCTCGGTTGAATACAAGCGCAGAGTGTCGCCGTACTTCTGCTTGCAGCCGTCGATGAACCCCTTCTGGGCCTCGTCCTTCAGGGACTGTTCCTCCGCCGTGTCGGGAGTGTCGTCGACGTAGAGGTGCTTGTCCCTGAACTCGTCGGACACGCAACGGATGCCGCCTGAACGATCGACGCCTCGTGGGTCGAACCCGATCAGATCCAGCGAGTCGATGCCGAGCGCAGAGGCGAACCCTGAACCGCTGAACGCGATCGGATCGAATCCGGAGCCGCCGGGCCCGCCCGGGTTGAACAAGACGGCGCCGGTGCGCTCGCCGCTTGCAGGTTGCCGGATGAGTGCGAGGTCGATGGTGTCGCCGCTGGGTTTGTCGTAGTCGAGCGGCACCGTCAGGGTCGCGCATTGCAGTGCGGGATCCTCCGCGTTCGGGTCGTCGCACGTTCCCCAGTCGAGCGTGTCCTTGCTCGGCTGGCTGGTGTCGCCAGGAGCAGTCGTGTCGCTCGGCGCAGTTGAGCCGGTTGGATCGCTGGATGGCGACGCAGCGCCGATCGGGTCTGCTCGCGTCGAGCGCACCTCGGTCGTCGTGCCACATGCAACGAGGAGCGTGATTGCCAGAAGGGCGAGTGATCGACGAGCGAGCCGCATCGTTCGTCACGCTAGGCCACGCCATTGAGAACGCCACTTCACCGTCGTCCGCGTGGCGCCTTCGACCGAGCGGTGGTGGCCGACGTCCTCCGAGAGTCGGTGGTCGGTCCCACCGGCGAATAGCGATCGGTGCATCGTCGACCCGAATAACCTGGGATCCTCACCCGCCCGGGTGGTGGAATTGGCAGACACGGGGGGCTTAAACCCCCCTATACGAACGTATGTGCGGGTTCGAATCCCGCCCCGGGCACGCATCTACCAGGAAGAATAGACTCGTTAGCTCGTTTGCGCAGTTTTGACAACCACTGATGCGCACGGAATGCGCACGACTATCCTTGTCGACGTGGCTCGAGGGTCAGTGTCTCGTCGCAGTGGGGGCTGGTGTTTCCGCCTTGACGCGGGCATCGACACACCGACAGGGCGTCGCCGTCAGATCTCTCGGCAGGGTTTCGCGACCAAACGCGAAGCCGTCGCGGCCTTGAACAACGCGCTGACCGAACTGGACGCGACTGCGCCCGCAGTCTTGGCGGCAGGCAGTGGTGCCACGTTGAGGAACTATCTGTCCGAGTGGCTCGAGAGGCAACGTCCCCATCTTCGAGAATCCACCTTGCACAGCTACCGAATCGCAGTTGGTCGCATCGTCGCCCGTCTCGGCGACATCACCCTCAACTCGCTGACTCCCTCGCATGTGCAAGGACTGCAAACCGAACTGCTCGGCAGCGGCGGACGAGATGGACGGGCGATCGCCGCGAAGACTGTCGCCAACACTCAGGTGGTCCTCCACAAAGCACTGGCGGACGCGGTGCGGCTCGGGTTGCTCGATCACAATGTCGCTGCCGCTGTCGATCCACCTCGCGCGCCCCGTCCTCAGTTGTCGGTGTGGAATGTCGATCAGCTCCGCGACTTTCTCACTGTGGCGAGTGCGCACCGCTTGTCGGCAGCCGTCGTGCTGTTGGCCACCTCCGGGATGCGTCGCAGCGAAGTACTCGGACTGCGATGGTCCGACATCGACTTCGACGATCGATCACTGTCGATCATTCGCACCCTCACGGTCGTTGCTGGTCGGCCCATCGTGACCGCACCCAAGACGAGGGCGAGCCGACGATTGATCTACCTCGACGACAGCACCATCGCTGCACTGCGAGCCCACTGCGATGCATCGACGGTCTCGCGCGATGCTTACGTGTTCCAGTCGATCGACGGCCAACCGGTGAACCCGGCATCGTTCAGCATTACCTTTGACCGGCTCGTCGCCCGTAGTGGCTTGCCGCACATCCGCCTCCACGATCTGCGTTACACCTACGCAACACTCGCCCTACGACTCGGAACCCACCCCGTACTGCTCTCCGAACGCCTCGGACACACCTCGATCGCCGTCACCATCGACCGTTACTCGCACGTCATCCCGAGTATCGACCGAGCTGCCGCCGACGTCGTCGCCCAACTCATCCTCTCCTGACAGCACGGTCGTCGACGTCGCCGAGCTGTGCCACCGCATGAGCACTGGCGACCGAAAGATGGCGAGCAACCGTCGAGCTACTGCACTTACCCACCGTCGACTTGCCGAGTGCGTCGAAGGGTTCAAGGCGCCGCTCTACATACGTTTTGCGTCGGTGCAGGAGACGCGAATGACTTGCAGTTCCGGGACCTCATACAGTGTGGTGGCGATAACCCGGGCTTTGCGGTTCGCTGCGAAGCTGTGGGCGGCAACGACATATTGCCCGTCGGACATGATCGCTTCGAGGCGTAAGTCGCGGAACTGTAGGAGGAACTCGACGACCGCGTCTCGGCCTTCAATCGTTCGACTGACCTTGCTGAGATGCATCAGCTGCCAGATAGCACCGTCGACAAAACATTCACGCAAGACTTCGCCGTCTCCAGCGACGACGGCTTGGTATCCGCGCTCAACGACTTCCAACCTGTCCATAGATCACTCCGCTTCCTCGTGCTCAGCGTTGGCAAATGTAGTGCAGCTCGTGGCATGGTTCGCCGCCTCGAACACCCGGCAGGCTGTGCACCAGAGGATGACGAAATGAAACGGTCCCGAACGCCCGACTGTCGACTGCTCATTACTGTTGTCGGAGTGGCCGTGCGAGCGGCCGACACAAGCCTCGGCGAACTAGCCGAAGGCGACCTCTGGGCAGCACCGCCATCCGCGTGGTCGACGGCGCCATCGACGTCGTGTCGGAAGGGAAGTGGCGGCGTTTCGACCCCTTGACCGTCGGGGTCTGGACGTGGGG
>JANMMQ010000227.1:0-3969 GCA_031373465.1 Ilumatobacteraceae bacterium
GCAGGCGTCGAGCCGATGGTTCCCGACTCACCGATGCCCTTCGCGCCCAGCGGATTTCGCGGGCTGTCGGTTTGGGTGTTCGACGTCTCGAAGTTGGGTAGTTCAGCGGCCGATGGCACGGTGTAGTCCAACAGAGTGGACGTCATCGGGTTGCCGTCCTCGTCGTAGCGAACCCACTCGAACAATGCCTGTGCTGCACCCTGGGCGATCCCACCGTGCTGCTGACCGGAGACCAGCAGCGGGTTGAGGATGCGCCCGCAATCGTCGACTGCGACGTGCCGAAGCATCACGACCTTGCCCGTTTCCGTGTCCACTTCGACGACGGAGACGTGCGCACCGAACGGGAACGTCGAGTTGGTGCCATCGAAGTCGAGCTCGTGACGAAGGACATCGGGGTCGAGCCCCTCGGGCAGCTTGGCGGCATCGCGGGAGGCGACGGCGAGCTCAGCCCAAGAAATCGACTTCGCCGGGGTGCCGGCAACGTGGAGCGAACCTCCTTCGGCGACCATGTCCTCTGCTGCGGCCTCGAGTAGATGGGCAGCAATTTTCTGTGCTCGACTCAACACCTCGGTGGAGGCCAAGAAGATGGCCGAACCGGCAGTCTGCAGTGAACGCGAGCCCAAGGTTCCCGACCCGCGTGGCACTCGATCGGTGTCGGAGTTGACGAGCTTGATCTGATCCATCGGGATGCCGAGAACCTCGGATGCGAGCATGGCGAACGCCGTGTGATGCCCCTGGCCGTGCACGCTGGTTCCGGCAAACACACTTGCCGTGCCGTCGTCGTGGATCTCCGTGGCGCCGAACTCGATGTGCAGACCGACGGGGGCCGTTACTTCGACGTATGCCGACAAACCGATGCCGAGCGCGATCGGATCGTTGGCCTTGCGACGACGGGCCTGCTCGGCGCGGAGCTCCTTGTAGCCCGATGCGGCCAGGACTGCGTCCAATGCCTTTTCGTACTCACCGGAGTCATAGGCCGCGCCGGTGTTGGTGGTCAACGGGAACGCGTCGGGTTGGATGAAGTTCTTCCGGCGGAGCTCTGCGGGATCCATCCCGATCTTGTGTGCCGCAACGTCGATGACCCGTTCGATCAATTGCGTGGCCTCTGGTCGGCCGGCGCCCCGGTAGGCGCCGACCGTGGTGGTGTTGGTCACCACGGCGCGCGTCGCGAATTTGACCTTGTTGATGTCGTAGACACCGACGCACATCATCTGCGTCAGCATCGGCAGGATGGCACCGATCCCCGGGTAAGAACCTGCGTTGGCGGTGACATCGCCCTCGAGACCGGTGAACTTCCCGTCTTTTGTGACGCCGAGCTTCGCGGTCATCGTGTAGTCCCGGCCGTGGACGAGCGAGACCATGTCTTCCGTTCGCGTCTCGGCCCACTTGACCGGAGCGCCAAGGGCCCGACAGGCGGCCGCGGCAACCAGGTACTCCGGGTAGACAGCGGCCTTCGGACCGAACCCTCCGCCAACCCACGGACAGACCACGCGAAGGTCGGTTGGTTCCATGCCAAGCATCGCTGCGATCGCTCCATGCGCGGCGTGTGGCGCCTGGTGCGAGATCCAGCACGTCATCGAACCCGGCGAGTCACCGGGCTCGGCGAGAATCCCGTTGGTCTCCATCGGGGCTCCCGCCAACCGCTGGCTCACCATGGTGACCTCGGCGATTTCGTCTGCGCCCTCGAACGGATCCACATCGGCTCCGTGTTCGGTTCCGAAGCACACATTGGAGCCGTGCTCCGGGAACAGGATCGCCGCGTCCGGCGCCAGTCCCTGTGCCGCGGTGATGACCGGTTGCAACCTCTCGTAGTCCACGACAATCGTGTCCGCCGCGTCCACGGCCTCGGCCTTCGACGTGGCGACGACCGCGGCCACGATGTCGCCGACGAATCGGACGACGTCGTTCGCGAAGATCGGTCGGTTCAACGTAGGCGGCATCATCGGGAAGCCTTGGAAGGTCGGCATGCCGAGATCTTCGCCACGGGCGTGATACACCGCCTTCACGCCGGGCATCGCCTCGGCATCGGAAACGTCGACGCCGACCACGTTGGCATATGCCTGGGTCGATCGGACGAACGCGACGTGGAGGGTTCCCGCCGGCGCCAAGTCGTCGAGGTACTTTCCCTCACCCGTCAACAGCGTTGGATCCTCCAGACGCTGAACGG
The DNA here is from genome assembly GCA_031373465.1 of Ilumatobacteraceae bacterium. Lineage (GTDB taxonomy): Bacteria > Actinomycetota > Acidimicrobiia > Acidimicrobiales > Ilumatobacteraceae > JAENVT01. The sequence continues at coordinate 2,168 of JANMMQ010000227.1, forward strand.
CGTTGCCCAAAATCGATCCTGCTGTTGCCATGACGAATCCCTTTCGATGACCTGACGACGAATGCGCGTGACGCGCATGGGCCGTTCCCCCAATGGCGAACGCTACGCCAAACGAGCGCACAATCGTTCACCGCGCGAACACAAGTCAATTCACGGTCGTGCGCTCGCACCGAATTGGCCATTGCCAGCCCCGAACTGTTGCTGACCGGTGCGTCCAAGACCGCACGAATCAGGGTCAAGTTGGAGAGGAAGGTCAAACACATGAACCGAATTCGTTGGGCTGTGGTCAGCGCCGTCGGGGCGCTGCTCGTGGCGGCGCCTGCCAGTGCGATCACAAACGGAACAGTCGATGGCCAGGGTCACCCGAACACCGGCGGGCTGGTCAACGCGACTCAGTATTCGGACGGCACCTGGCTCTATTGCTCAGGAACCCTGATCTCCCCGACGGTCTTCCTGACCGCCGCTCATTGCGGTGACCAGGGCGAACGCGTTCGGGTCACGTTCGACACCGCCTACCAAGCGGGAGACGCAGTTCATCAAGGTACATTCCGGGCCGATCCGTTGTACTCGCAGGTCCAGAGCGACCCGCACGACATCGCCGTGGTCGTGTTCGATCGCCCGGTGAAGGGCATCGCGCCGGCCTCCCTCCCGAAGCAGAACTCGTTGTCGCAGCTGTTGTCGAGCCAGACGTTCACCTCCGTCGGATACGGGGCCTACGAGGTCACCAACGGGCCCGGCGGAAAGACGTACCTGTACAACGACGTGCGGATGACTGCTGTCGGTACTCTCAACTCCACCAACACCGCATGGTTGCGGATCTCGATGAACCCGGCGACCGGAAACGGCGGCACGTGTTATGGCGATTCCGGCGGGCCCAACTTCCTAGGGACCAGCGGCATCATCGCAGCCACGACGATAACGGGCGATGCGGTCTGCCGTTCGACCAATGTCGTGTATCGGTTGGACACAACCGCGGCGCGCTCGTTCCTCGGTGCCTACGTCGCGCTGCCCTGATATCGGCAGCTGACACCGCCGACGGCGCATGGCAGGATTCAGCCGTGCCGATCGTTGATCCGAAATTCCTGACCCAGATCCGTTACCGCTGCATCGGGCCGACCCGCGGTGGCCGGGTGGTCGCCGTGGCCGCCGACCCGAAGAAGCAGTCGGTCTTCTACTTCGGCGCCGTCGCCGGCGGCGTGTGGAAAAGCGACGACGCCGGCCAGTTCTGGGAGAACGTGTCGGACGGCTTCTTCAACACGGGATCGATCGGCGCGTTGGCCATAGCACCTTCGGACGGCAACGTCATCTATGCCGGCACGGGCGAATCGACGATCCGCATCGATGTCAGCCACGGCGACGGCGTGTACAAGTCGACCGACGCGGGCGCGACGTGGCGGCACGTCGGTCTGACCGAATCACGCCACATCGGACAGATTCGAGTCCACCCCGACGATCCCGATCTCGTGTACGTCGCCGCACTCGGTCACGCGTCGAAGGACAATCCCGAGCGCGGGCTGTATCGCTCGAGGGACGGTGGCGAGAACTGGGAGCTCGTGCTTCACGTCAGCAAACGTGCCGGCGCCGTCGACGTGTCCCTCGATCCCAACAATCCGCGCATCATCTTCGCCACCATCTGGCAGACCCGCCGCACGTTCTGGTCGATCGACAGCGGTGGCCCGGACAGTGGTCTGTGGCGTTCGCGGGACGGCGGCGACACGTGGGAGAACATCAGCAACCGTCCCGGCCTGCCCGGCGGCATCCTCGGCAAGATCGGCGTCGCTGTGTCACCGGCCCGCTCCGGT
>JANMMQ010000338.1:0-3795 GCA_031373465.1 Ilumatobacteraceae bacterium
ACGACGTCAGCGTGCAGGCGCTGGTCCAGATCCCGGACGCCTACCTCTGGATCGCGGGCGTCGGGCCGCTGGAGAGCAAGCTTCGCTCGTCCTGACGGGCGGTGTCAAGATCGGCCGCAAATTTTCCCGCAGGCCCGACGCCCAGCGTGTACGGCTCCCACCATTCCTCGAAGCTCTGGTGCTCGACGCTGATCGACAGCGTGGTGTTCTCGATCTCGCCCAGCCCGGCCTCGTTGAAGAGCTGAACGAGGTGGCCATCGCGCGCGCCTGCCAACCCTGACTCGTCTTCGACGTCCGGGTCGATCTGGCGCGCTGCGTCCCAGAAGACACCGAGCGGCCCTTTGCCGCTTTCATGGTCCCAAACGCATGCTGCGACGACGCCTCCGTCACGGGTGACTCGACTCATTTCTCGAAGCCCTTGCACCGGGTCGGCCATGAAGTGAACGACGAGCTGCGCGAGGGCAGCGTCGAACGCCCGTTCCTCAAAGGGGAGAGCTTCTGCGGATGCGTGTCGTACTGTGACCGCCGGTTGCCGTTGCCGGGCAGCGGCGACGAAGGGTTCAGACGGATCGACGGCGCTGACACTTGCGGGATCTAGACGTTTGACCAGCTCAGCGGTCAATGCGCCCGGTCCACAGCCGACATCGAGCACGGTCTGTCCGTCGGTGATGCCGGCGAAATCCGCGAACAGCGGCGCGAGCGGCATCGAGTACCGGCCCATGAATCGGTCGTAGGAATCGGCTCCGACGTTGAAGGTCACGGACGAAAGTTACGCCCTTTGGCAAGCCGAGCCAGACGCGATCAGTAGCCGAGCCGTTCCACCCGATCCGGGCGACGCTGCCAATCCTTGTCGACCTTCACGAACAGCTCGAGGTAGGCGCCCTCCGGCAACTGGGCTCGGGCCAGCTTGCCGACCTCTTTCAGCACGGCTCCGCCCTTGCCGATGACCATGCCCTTCTGGCTCTCGCGCTCGACGATGATCTCGACGCGGATCCGAGGCCATTCCCATTCCGTCACCCGCGTGGCGATGCTGTACGGAAGTTCGTCGTGGGTCACGGCTAGCAGTTGCTCGCGGACGAGCTCGGCAACCCAGGTCTCCTCTGGTTGGTCGCTGACCGTGTCGTCGGGGAAGTACAGCGGTCCTTCGGGCATCAGTGCGGTGAGGTGGGCGACCAACGCTGGGATGCCTTCACCCGTCTTCGCCGAGACGGGGAAGTAGTCGGACGCGCCGAGAGATGAAGCCGCGCTGAGCTGCCCGATGACACGGTGCTTGTTGACGGCATCGATCTTGTTGACGATCACGATCGAGGTCGGCAGATCGAGATGGCCCGCCACCCATTGATCGCCGGTCCCGAACGGCTTGGTCGCGTCGACAACGAGGCACACGGCGTCGACATCGTTGACGCTGTCGAGTGCGGTCGCGTTGACCCGCTTGCCGAGGGCGGTGACGGGCTTGTGGAGGCCGGGGGTGTCGACGAACACGACCTGGGCGTCGGCCGTCGACAGGATGCCGCGCACCCGGGTACGCGTGGTCTGCGGCTTGTCGCTGACGATCGACACCTTGCGGCCACACATCGCGTTGACGAGCGTCGACTTGCCGACGTTGGGACGTCCTATCAAGGTGACGAAACCACTGCGCACTCCTACACCACCGTCGTCTCGACCGGAGGCGTGGTCGTCGAAGTGGTCGTGGTGGTCGGCGAGTTCAGCAGTTCCTGATAATCGCGGCGAGCCAGGGGCTCGGTTCCGTTGCTGAGCCCACCACCGGGCCCGCGCGGCACTTGCAGCGGCGATCCGCTCTGCACGAAAAGCACCTGCCCGATCCCGCCGACCTCGGTGACTGTCAGGACGAGCTGACCGATGGCCAACAGCTGATCCTCGGGCGGCGTTCGCTCGAAGAAGCCCGGTGGAAGCTCGATCGTTGCCACCCCGGAGTTGTCTTCGGTCGATTTGATCACGGCCTGCCCCTTCGTCGGAATCGCTGAGCGAATGCCGACGCCGGGGTCACCGGACGGAGGGCCCTCTTGTAGTGCGGTGAGCACCGAGTTCGTCGTGAGTGGAGTCGCCAGCGGACGCGGGTAGCCCTTGAGCTGCCCGCCGCTGATGAAATACAGCGTCACCTCCTCGGTCGCGATGGTTGTCGCCGGATCGACCAGCGTCGTCGTGGTCGTCGGCACGAGGGTCGTAGGGGGTGTGGTCGACGTCGATGTCGATGGGATGGTGTCGCCGAGCTGGCGGAGGTCCTTGTCCTGGATGTTGCTGACCTGACCGTTGTTAGGAATGCCGCAGGCAACGACAACAGCGACGAGACCGAGCGTGAGCCCGCCGATTCGCCTGAGCATCACACCACCTCCGGGAAGCTGACTTTGAACCGCGCCCCGCCGCCAGGACGATCTTCCACCCAGGCTTCGCCACTGTGCGCATGGGCATGTTCGGCGACGAGCGCCAGACCCAGGCCTGTGCCGACCCGATGCCGCGCTGCGCTGCCGCGGGCGAAGCGCTCGAAGATCCGTGCCCGTTCGCCGCGCGCAACTCCGGGGCCGACGTCGTCGACGGAGAGAGCGATTCCGTGGCGGCCGTGCGGTTCGACCTTCACGCGAGACGGACCGCCGGCATGCTCCCGCGCGTTCTCGAGCAGGTTGGCAAGGATGCGTTCGAACCGCAACTTGTCGACGCGTATGGTCCGCGGCACCTTCGGGTCGATCTCGATCGGCGTCTCACCGAAGCCGTACCGCTGGGCGATGCGCGAGACGAGCTCCTCCACGTCGACCTCCTCGCGGATCAGTTCCGTCGAGCCGGCATCGATGCGCGACAGCTCCAGCAGGTCCATCACCATCTGATCGAATCGCCGAACCTGACCGACGACGACATCGAGCGCTTGCTGGGTGCGGTCCGGCAGATCAGCTCGTCGACCATCGAGCACTTCGACCGCGGCTGTCAACGCAGTGATCGGCGATCGCAGTTCGTGGCTGACATCCGACGCGAAGCGGGCTTCGCGCTCGAACCTGGTCTGCACCGCATCGGCCATCTCGTTGAACGACTGTGCCAACCGGGCGAGATCGGGGTCCGATTCGGGCGCCATCCTGGCGTCGAACCCGCCCGAGGCGATCTCCCCAGCGGTGGTCGCGACCCGCGAGATTGGCCGCAACAAGCGGCGACTGGTCGACCAGCCAAGCGCACCCGCAAAGATCGTGGTCACCGCTGCGCCGATACCGAGGGCGGTGCCGATCGCCCGGAGCGCACGGTCGGTGTCTTTCAGGGGAACGGCCTCGAAGTACTGGGCGTGTGCAGCGGGGATGTTGAGACCGACTGCCATGTACGGCTCACCTTCGACGCTGAATCGCCGGGTCGCGCTGCCGCCCACGCCTACGAAGTCCTTCAGGTCGGCTGGATACGCGGATCCTGGAAACGCGGCGTCCGAGCTCAACGGGTCCTTGCCGGCGATGGCGAGCAGAGCGAAACCCTCGCTGCTTCGCTTCAAGCTCTTCACCAGGTCGCCGACCTGGCGATCGGGCGGAGGCGGAATCTGCAACAAAGTGGCGCGCACGGAAGTCGCGTTGGACACGGCTTGGGTGAGGATGACCTGGGACCGTTGATCGACCAGGAAGCTGCGGGCGACGCCGTAGGTGACGACCGCGAGGGCAAGGCTGGCGACGAGCGCGGTCAAACTGAAGAACAGCGTCACGCGGGTGCGCAGACGTAACGAACGTCGTTGGCGATCGGCCACGGGCACAGTGTGCCCGATGTCGGGCCGTCCTGCAGGTTCGGGCGCCGTCAGGCAGCGACGCTGACCAG
>JANMMQ010000355.1:0-4765 GCA_031373465.1 Ilumatobacteraceae bacterium
CGGAGGATCGGCCTGCCCGGGATGCGGCCAGTTCGTCGCCCACAACATGCGTTCAGGCGCATGCTCGACGAGCGCGGTGACCAGTCGTGAAACTGCGGAGTACTCGTGCGTGGTGTCGATCGCCGATTCGTATGGCGCCGAGAGCTTCACCCAGCAACGACCGGTGTCGATCAGCCGCAGCAGGACACCGAACCGTTCAGCATCGGGCTCGACCGGAGGCATGTATCGACCGACGTGGTCGACCACCAAGGGTGCCGGCAATGCCAGGAGCGCATCCACGCGATCGATCAGATCGCGACCGTTCATCTGCAACTGGATGTGCCAGCCGAACGGCGCGATTCTCTCCGCGACCGTGTGCATGATCTCCCAAGGAACCGCACCACCTGGCAGCATGTGGAAACGCGCCCCGCGTGATCCCAATCGCGTCAGCCTTTCCACTTCATTGTCGTCCGCCTCATCATCGATGACCACGATCGCTCTCGCCCGATCCCCACCGAGCTCGGCAACGGCGTCGACGGTGCAGGAGTTGTCGAGGCCGTACGTGCTCGGTTGGACGACTACCACGCGCTCGAGGCCGAGGCCGGCCTGAACACGGCGATAGTCGTCGACGGTCGCATCTGGCGGGCGCAGCCGCGCTGACGGAGCGGTCGGGTAGCGACTGTCGTAGATGTGCATGTGAGTGTCACACGCACCCGACGGGAACTCGCGCCCGTTCACGTTCGCTCCTTCCACCACGAATGGAGACGGTGCGCCTTGTCCGCGTTGACGGCACGCGGGGGCACGACGCCGTCGAGCATCGCCCGCACCTGCTCGACGGAGCTCAGCGCCTGTGCGTCGGCGTTGTCCGGCGTCAGCCCGCCGAGATGGGGAGTGGCGACGACGCCGGGTCGGCCCGCCAACTCGGGTGACGGCCGTTGGTCCGCGGCCCTGCCGACATCCATGGCCAGGCCACCGAGGTGACCCGAGTCGAGCGCAGCAACGACGGCAGCTTCATCGAGCAGTTCACCGCGAGACACATTGACGAGCATCGCGCCGGGTCGCATCAACGAGAGCGCGTGAGCATCGATGAGGTTGGCCGTGGCGGCCGTGGCCGGCGCCATCGGAAGCACGAAATCCGAACGCGCCAGCAGTTCGTCGAGCGTGGACTGTTCGAAGCCATCGGGACTCGCGTTCGCATCTGGATCGCAAACCACGACGTGCATGCCGATCCCGCGCAGTAGATCCGCCAAGTAGGAACCAATCGCTCCATAGCCGATGATCCCGGCTGTGCGCCCCCGCAGTTGGAGACCGGACCGCTGCGGTGGCTGCACCCCGCTGCGGTACTCGATGGTCGACTCGCTGACGTTGCGGGCGAGGTCGAGAATGAGGGCGAGGGCGAGCTCCGCAGTGGACTGCACGAAGCTCTTGTCGGCGTGGCCGATCAGCACACCTGCCGCGCTGGCTGCGCTGACGTCGATCGTGCTGATGTCGACGGCACACCTCAAGAACGCGAGAAGACCGGGAAGTTCGGTGAAGACGGCCGTCTCGCCAGGCGTCGATCGATGGGCGATGATCACGTCGCAATCCTTCGCCGCTGAGATCAGCTCGGCGGTCTCGAGATCCCGGTCGAGTGGGTTGAGGACAACCCGGGCGATCGCTGTCAGCTCAGGCAAGGCCCGCCCGTAGTACGCATCGAGGTCCTCGGGATTGTGGGTGAGGAAGGCCGTCAACACCGCGGCGACGCTAGCCACTGTTCGCTAATCACCAAATCGTTCAGTCGAAGGTGGCGGAGGCGCTGGCGGTGTCGGCGAGCATCGACTCGTCGAGCTCGATGCCAAGACCCGGTCGTTCGGTGAGCTCGACCCAGCCACCGGTGGCCTCGATCGGCGAGAGCAATGGGTAGTCACGACGGTCGAGCGACCACTCCGGCGGGTCGTACGGGAACTCGAGCCACTGAGATCCGGCGAACCCGGCGGTGCCCGCCGTGAGGTGCATGTTGGCGAGCACACCGATCCCGTTGCCCCACGTGTGCGGCGTGAACAACTTGCCCGCCGCCACCACTTGGCGAGCCAACGGAGCGAGCCCGCCGATGCCTTGCGAGCACACGCAGTCGGGTTGGAACACGTCGAGGCAATCGCGTTCCAGCAACTCACGGAACTCATAGGGCTCGCGGGTCATCTCGCCACCAGCGATCTTCACTCCGACCCGTTGGCGCAGCTCGGCGTACCCGGCGTAGTCGCCGCGGTGCAGCGGCTCCTCGACCCAGTACACGCCGAGGGCCTCGAGCTGTCCGGCGACGTCGGCGGCCATGTCGACATCCCACGGGCGCGCCGTGTCCCATGGCATACGCCAGGCCTGGTTGCAGTCGACCATCAAGGTCAGCGCATCACCCAACGCGTCGCGAACTGCCGCAACCACCGCGATGTCATCGGCCACGGACGGGCGGCCGAACCGGATCTTCAACGCCTCGAAGCCTTCCGCAACGACCGCTGTGGCCATCTCGACCATCTGTGCGACCGGCCTGCGAACACCGCTAGAGGCGTACACGCGCAACCGGGGCGACGTACCACCGAGCATTCGCCACACGGGCTGGCCGGCGGTCTTGCCGGCGAGATCCCACAGTGCCAGGTCCAGCGGCCAAGGCCGTCCGGCGTGGAACTCGATGTTGGCGAGCACGGCCGCGTGACGTTCGAGATCACCCGCGGGTTGCCCGAGGAAGTAGCGGGCGTAGTCGGCGAAGCCGTACATCACGTCGCCGGAGCCGACGCCTTCGCGGCCATCGCTGTCGCGCACCCGCACGATCGTGACGGGAAACTTCGTCCGCGGCTGGGGATCCCACGACGCGGGAAAGGCAGGGTCGAGCGGCAGTTGGTGGTGGGTGATCTCGATAGCGACGATCTCGCTCATGAACGGAGACCGTGCCACACCTCGACGGTTCGCGCGGCGAGCATCCGTCGATCATCGTCGGTCGCAGCCCGCGAGTTGTTGTTGAGCATCGGCTGGTTCTCAACGGTGTACATCGTGGCCGCGATCTCGTCGACCGACATGTCCCCGTCCAGTGCAGCCGTCGCAGCACCGAGTCGGCATTCATCGCAGAGCGCGGCAAAGACATCAGCGACGTCATCGACGACACAGCCCATGGCTGTAGCAGCGTCGGCATAGGCGTCGGACCGGCCTGCGACGTTCCACTCCAACGCGGCACGGAGACCGACGGCAACAGAGACACCATGAGGGATGTGGTAGCAGGATCCGAGTGAATGACCGATCGAGTGCGCTACACCGGTACCGCAGTTGTCGATGGCCACACCCGCGAGAAACGCAGCCTCCTGCATCGCCTGACGGGAGGACAGGTCGCTGCCATCGACTGCAACCCGAGGGAGATGAGCGAGCACGAGCGCCATCGCACGTTGGGCCGGCGCCGAGGCGATCGAGTTGCGGCGTTGCCCGCTGGAGGCCTCGATGGCGTGCACGAACGCGTCGAGACCCGTGCCGGCCGTGACGGAGTGCGGCATGGTTGCGGCCGCGGTCGGATCCAGCACCACGACGTCGGGAAGCATCTCGTCGCCCCAGGTCCACAGCTTGCGACCCGCAGAGTCGGCCACGATGCAAGTGCGGGTGGCCTCGGCACCGGTGCCCGAGGTCGTGGGGATTGCCACGATCGGGCGGCGCCCGGGCAGAGCGGTGGCGCACAACAGATACGGTTCGACCCCCGTCTCGCCGGTGCTGACGACAGCCGCCTGCTTGGCGATGTCGAGCGCCGAACCCCCTCCGACACCGATCACGATGGGATCGTTCGCAGCACGTACGACGGCAGCTGCGGCGTCGACCGATTCGAGCGTCGGTTCGCCCCACGGAACGATGTGCAGGGTGACCGGTCGCGGCAGCAGGGCCGCGGTGACTCGGGCGATGTAGCCGGTTGCGTCCACACCTTGATCAGCGATGATGACCAGCTCTCGGCCACCGAGACCATCGACGATGTCGCTCAGACCATCGAGCGCTGCGGCACCGACGAACGTGCGCGGCACGCGGCCGATCTCGTAGCTGGGACTCGGTGCCATAACCGGAACAACTGTACTAGGAATGTTTCGCCTGGCTAATCTCGGCCGGTGACCAAGGAACTGGCCCCACGCAGGCGAGGCCGCGATACCAGCCCGCGCAGCACGGTGCCGCTGCAACGGCCGTGGAAGCAGCCGCGGATGCGACTCAACTACACCGAGGTCGTGTCGGCCGACGAGCTCGAGTCGATCCACGAGGCATCACTGACGATCCTCGAGCGCATCGGCATGGACATCTGGGATGGTCAGTCGCGCAGCCTCCTGGGCGCCGCGGGAGCCGATGTCGACGAGGCCGGCCAGCACGTGAGGTTCCCCAAGGAGATGATCCTCGAGCGAATCACCACTGCTCCGTCTGAGTTCACGCTGCACAGTTGGAACCCCGAGAAGAACTTGCACATCGGTGGCAACTGGATGGCCAACGGAACGGTCGCCAGCGCACCGAACATCGTCGGGCTCGACGGCGTGCGCCGGACCGGTGACCAGGTGGCCTTCGAGGACCTGCTCAAACTCGGTCAGATGCTCAACTCCATCCACTTCGTTGCCGGCTACCCCGTGGAGCCGATCGACATCCACGCCTCGGTGCGCCATCTACGCGCGGCCTTCGATGTGCTGACGCTCACGGACAAGCACATCCACTGCTACAGCCTCGGGCGGCAGAAGAACATCGACTGCATCGAGATGGTGCGCATCGCTCGCGGTGTCGACGACGAGACGCTCGATCGTGAGCCCTC
>JANMMQ010000369.1:0-7302 GCA_031373465.1 Ilumatobacteraceae bacterium
TCCCAAGTCTTGTAGCTGGCGAGCGACGGATCGGCGAGACCGGTACGCAACCGGTCGTCGAGCCAACGATCCAGCTCGGCGAGGCCGGCACTCATCCGAGCGATCCGGTCATCGCGGGTCTTGTTCGGCTCGAGAGCCGGAGGTGGGACAGCCGTCGCGTCACCCGGATCACCCGCGGACTCGACCGATGGAGCTGGAACGGCCTCGGGTTGGTCCGCGCTATGCGCTTCGGCCGTGGCCAATCGCTTGGCAACCCACGAGGCCGCGTATGGCGGCGGTTCGCCCTCGGGCACCTGGCCCTGGGCCCACAGCAGCAACAACGCGAGGGAATGCTTGCAAGGAATGACGCGGCTGAGGCAGCTGCAACGGAACGCCACTTCCACATGATCGACGACGCACTCGTACGGCTCGGCGCTGGTCCCCACACATCTTCCCCACAGCGCTCGCGAATCGCAACCGGTGCTGGTCCACCGGGCCGGAACTGCCAAGGGTTGGGCAGCCGCGACGGACGATGGCCTGGGGGCCAGTGCCAACACCTGCTCGACTTGCCAACGACCGCTACTCACGCGTCTCACCGTAGTAAAGGGGTGCGACAATGAGGCAGTGACATCGGCTGCTCCCCCCGTTGACCCGTACCTCTTCGACAGGGACAGGAGTTGCCTGGTCGTGATCGACGTGCAGCGGTTCTTCCTCGACAAGCTGCCAGCTGGCGAGCGGCAACCATTGGTGGCTCGGATTGCATGGCTGATGCGCGTGGCCCGCGTGCTCGGCGTGCCGATCATTGCCACGGCCGAAGACGTCGCCAACGACGGTCCACTGGTCGCTGAGCTGACCAGCGAACTGCCGCAGGGCTCGACAGTGCACGACAAGATGGTCTTCGGGTTGGCGGGACAGCCATCCATCGTCAGTGATGTGAAGGACACCGGCAGAGGCGAGTTCGTGATCGTCGGGATGGAAACCGACGTGTGCGTAGCCCACTCTGCCATCGGGCTGACGGCCCTCGGCTACAGGGTCGGCGTGATCGATGACGCCACAGCGTCTCCTGCGCCACATCACGAATACGGAATCGCCCGGATGCGCGGCGCCGGGGTGATGATCACCTCGGTGAAGGGCATCTACTACGAATGGGTGCGCGATCTGCCGACCATGCACGATGCCCGCGCCCAGATGGGCTCGGCGTTGCCGCCGGGCCTGACGTTGTAGGGAGACTGGTACTGGTTGCACCAGACTGCGCCGCCATTTCGACGGCACATGGCGGGTGACGGCGGATACTCTGCGGCGATGCCCGACTTTGGACATGCGATGCGCAGCGAGTGGCCTCTGGACCCCGCGATCACCTACCTGAACCACGGAACGGTCGGAGCAACGCCCAGGCGAGTGTTGGAACTGCAGCGGTCCATCACCGACGAGATCGAGCGCCAGCCTGCACGTTTCATGCTGCGCGAATTGGCAGACGCCCATGCCGACATGACCACTCCCTCGCGCATGCGCGTTGCCGCGGCCGCAGTGGCCGAGTTCGTCGGGGTGTCGGGCGATCTGTTGTTCGTCGACAACATCACGGCCGGAGCAAACGCCGTTCTGCGGTCGTTCCCGTTCGATCGAGGCGACGAGATTGCGGTGACGAATCTCGGCTATGGCGGCGTGGTGAACGCTGCCACCTATGTGACGCGCACGATCGGCGGACCGCTGCGGACGATCGAACTCCCCCAGCCGGGCGCGCCGCGCGCCGACTATGTCGACGCCATCGCGGCCGGCTTGGGAGAAAAAACGCGCCTGCTGATCGTCGACCACCTCACCCCGGGAACGGCTCTGATCTTGCCGCTGGCCGAGATCGCTGCAGTGTGTCGCGACCGTGGCGTGTTGGTGCTAGCCGATGGTGCTCACGTGCCGGGAAACATTGCTGTCGACATCGAGTCGTTCGGGGTCGACTGGTACGTGGCCAACCTGCACAAGTGGGCCTGGGCTCCGCGCAGTGCCGGCCTGTTGTGGGCTGCGAAACACCACCACAGCTACCTGCACCCGACTGTGATCTCGTGGGGTCTCGACCATGGGATCACCGCTGAGTTCGACCTGCTGGGAACTCGCGATCCATCGCATTTCCTCGCCGCACCCTTCGCCATCGAACTGATGAACGAGTTCGGTGGCGCCGACGGTGCATCCACAGTTCGGCGTTACAACCACGACCTCGCCTGGTGGGCTGGGCAGTATCTGACCGATCGGTGGGGCACCCGCTTCACAACGCCCGAGGAGATGATCGGCTCGATGGTGAACGTTCGATTGCCTTCGCATCTCGGCACGACTTCCGAGGACGCGGAACAGGTGCGAGCCGCCTTGGAAAACGACAACATCGAGGTACCCGTGTACGCCGGCGTCGATGAGCTGTCGATGCGCGTCTCTGCACAGATCTACTGCGACCGGTCCGACATCGAGCGCCTTGGCGATGCCGTGCTGAAGCTGCCTGTATAACAATCTCGTCAGGCGTGCGGCGACAACGCAGCCTCCAAGGCGATGACGAGTTGCTGGGCCATGACCCCTCAACTATCCCCCCGAACATACGTCGCAACCCTGACGCGGAGAAATTCCGAAATCTTGCGAACGCTCAACGCCAGTCGATCACCGTGTCCGGATCGGGCCGAACCGCTGGCTTGAAGTGAGTCCCCTTCGTAAATGCCACCGGGGTGAGACAAACCTGCTGCACCGCGTCGAACGGGATGTCGACGATGTCGGCGACAGCCTTCTCCATCATGAGGTGGATGGTGGTCCAAGCGGTCCCGAGGCCACGCGCCCGGGCCGCCAGCATGAAGCTCCACATCGCCGGCAAGATGTTGCCCAGAGCCGACGCCGCCTGCACTGCGGGCACGCCATCCAGTCGACGACTCGTGGTGCACCCGAGCACCAGCACCGGACATTCGCTCATGTGCCGGGCGAGGTAGGTCGCGGAGTCGGCAACTCGGTCCTGCTGCGCCTGCGCTTCAGGGGTGTCTCGCTTGACCTTCCCGGCGAACCCGGGAGAACTTGCATAGATCTCCCAGCACTGCGCGTACACATCAGCGATTGCTGCAATCTTCACCGGGTCGCGAACGACGACAAATCGCATCGCGATCTGGTTACTGCCGGATGGTGCTTGAAGAGCCATCGCAACGCACTCACGGATGAGGTCATCAGGAACCGGTCGTGTGAGGTCGAGCCGTTTGCGCACCGCGCGGGTACTTGACAACAACTCGTCGGGACCCAGATCGAGCAGACTCATGCGACACTCCTTTGAGAGACGCGCCGAGCGTACAGAGCGAGGCGTGTGAGCGACTGGCTGAGCTCAGGCCGCGGCCGGCAACCGGGACCCGACAACTCGGGCCAACCGATCGACCTCGGCGTTGGGAATCGCATTCCAGTCGAGCACCAGTTCCGTCAGCTTCTGAGCCCACGTCACCCAAACGCCGTTGAGCGCGAAGGGCTTGGCGAACCAGCCCCACTCCGAGTTCACGAAGCACAGAGCGGCATGGACAGGAACCCGATCGAGACCTTCTTTGGCGAGTACCTCTTCGACTGCAACGACCTTCCGGTCGATCCCGTCGATCAGGTTGGTTCGATCCTTGCCGGAGACGTACAAACGGTCGTCGACCTTGAACCAGCCACCGACATCGCGTCGCTCGACGCGGCCGTCGTATTCATGCGCGTCGACAACCCAGACACCTGACGGGGCAACAACGATGTGATCGATCTGGCCCTTCGTGCCGGGGGCCTTGCGATCGTCGAGCACGACGGCGCGACGGCCGAGCTCAGTGTGCAGGTGCACCGACAACATACGGTCGCGTTGAACTCGCTCAGCTCCGCCGCGAGCCGACGCCGACTCCTCGCTGAAGAACTTGGCAACGCGGGCCACCCGGCTCGTGGCTCGCCTCTCGACCCGGAGCAGCGGCCCGTGACAGGTTGAGCATTGCACCTCGTCGGCCGCGATATCGCACCACACCTCGCTACCGGTGGGCAGCCCAATGGCACAAGTTCGGCACGTGTCCGGCCGCAGGAGGGCAAGCAACTTGAGAGGCATGCAACGAGTATCGGTTTCCACGCCCGACAGTTGAGATCGAGACGGAAAATTGGGCCTTTTGGACCCCGCAAGGTCCGTCAGAGACTGCGGGGCGACGCTTCGAATGCTTCGACGTCCTTCGGATCTCCCTGCACAACGGCGCGAACCTTGTCGAGGGGACGACCGAACGCATGTATCACGATCTCGCCTGGCAGACCAACGAGGATCACGCCCTTTTCGGCGCTCTTGACCACGATGTCTTCCCGACCGGCGCTGCGCAACGTGACACCCACCGGTGACTTGCGGAACAGGAGGCGCCCCATCATCTTCAGCGGCTTCCACAGAGCATCGTCGCGCTCCGGATTGTCGTCACGCGGTGCCCACTCGTCCTGGGCGCGCCTGATGTCTTCGTGATGGATGAAGAACTCGGCCAGGTTGGCCTTGTCCCCCACGACCGGGATCGCCCAGAGTGACCAGATGGGCGGGCCTTCGCGGAACAGTTTGATCATGTCCTCCCACGGCTCGCCGGCGACCGAGGCGGTGACGTTCTTCGCGTGGTCGGCGAGGAACGGCAGGATGCCGCCGGCCGCTGCGTCGGGTCGGCGCTCTCGCACGAGAAGATGGGCGAGCAGGTCTCGGGTCGCCCATCCCTCGCAAAGCGTTGGAGCCTCGGGACCAACCTTCTCGAACAGATCACACATCTCGGCACGTTCATTAGCGGTGATGCTCACGACGTCACCGTACCCACTTCGCGCGGGCAGAATGCTTACTTGTCCGCATCGCTACACGCACGCAACATCTCGCTCGCGCTCGGGGCCAGGCACATCCTGGTCGACGTCGACCTGTCGCTCGACCCTGCACATCGCTTCGGTCTCGTCGGACCGAACGGGGTCGGCAAATCGACGCTGTTGCGGGTGCTCTGCGGCAGGCAGCGACCGGACGTCGGCAGCGTCTCACTGGCACCGCGATCGGCCACCGTCGGCTATCTCGAACAGGAGCCGGAACGTCGCCAGGAAACGGTGCACGCTCACATCGAGAGGCGCACCGGCATAGTCGCTGCGCACGCCGAGCTCGATGCAGCAACGGCTGCTCTAGCAGCCGGTTCAGCCGGTGCCGACGATCGATACAGCACCGCACTCGACCGCTGGTTGGCATTGGGTGCAGCCGACTTCGAGACACGCGTCGGCGAGACGTGGGCGGAGCTTGACCTCACCGAGCGGCTGCTGCACCAGCCGATGGCATCGTTGTCGGGAGGCGAGGCGGCGCGCGTGAGCCTCGCTGCGATGATGCTCGCCCGCTTCGACGTCTTGTTGCTCGACGAGCCCACCAACGATCTCGACCTCGACAGCCTCGAACGTCTCGAGCACTTCGTGAACGGATTGCAAAACGCTGTGGCGTTGGTGAGCCACGACCGCGAGTTCCTCCGTCGCGTGGTGACCGACATCGCCGAGCTCGATGAGTTCACACACGGCCTCACGGTCTTCGCGGGCGGATACGACACCTACATCCGCGAGCGCGAGATCGCGCGCGACCACGCGTGGCAATCGTGGGAGGAGTACGACACGAAGCGGTCGACACTCGCCCAACGCTCGCAGCGCGAACGTGAGTGGGCTTCGCAGGGTCTGTCTCGTGCGAAGAAGCGGCCGGACGACAACGACAAGCACATCAGGAGCTTCAAGATCAACCAGACCGAGCAACTCGCCGGCCGAGCCGCGCGCACGGACCGTGCGATGGAGCGGCTCGAAGTGGTCGAGCAGCCCCGCGAGCCCTGGGACCTGAGGATGACGATCGCAACTGCTCCGCGCAGCGGCGCCCTCGTCGCACGTCTCGCGGATGCCGTGGTCGAACTCGGCTCGTTTCGACTGGGCCCGGTGTCGTTGGAGGTGACGTACGGCGAGCGTGTCGTGATCGTCGGTCCCAACGGGAGCGGGAAGACGACGTTGCTGGGCGCGTTGCTGGGAGAGATCCCCTTGACCGAGGGTGCTCAGCGGATCGGCCCGTCGGTCCGCGTGGGGCGGATGGAGCAGGCTCGAACCCAGCTGGCCAGATCGCCCGGGGCTGACAAGCAGGCCACGCTCGAGGCATTCCAACATGCAAGCGGGCTTGTTGTCAGCGAAGCACGCACCTTGCTCGCCAAGTTCGGGGTCGGCGCCGAACACGTGCACCGCCCGGTCGATTCTCTCTCACCCGGCGAGCGCACGCGACTCGTGCTGGCCCTTTTCACCGCGGTTGGTAGCAACTGCCTCGTGCTCGACGAGCCGACCAACCACCTCGACCTGCCCGCGATCGAACAGATCGAGCAAGCGGTCGACACGTTTCCAGGAACGGTGCTGTTGGTCAGTCACGACCGCGTGTTGTTGCAACGCATCCGACGAACTCGCACCATCGAACTGCGCTCAGGTCTGGTGGTCTCGGACCACTCCTCATAGCCGGCGTGATCGCTGCGACGTTTGAAGCCGCAGGCCCCGTATACGGTCCCCAGACTTCAAACGCTGAACCAGCCGGGGCGTGGGGTCGAGCGTTTGAAGCCGCAGGCCCCGTATACGGTCCCCAGACTTCAAACGCTTCCGCGTTGGGCGCATCGAGGTGATGTCGGGTTCCGCGTTGCGCTAGTCGTTGTGCATCGTTGTTGATGATGAAGCCGGATCACAGCTCGAAAAACGGCAGTTCGCACCGTTAGGGTTGCGGTTGGGGATTGGAGGCAGTGGGTGCACACGATGAAGCGGCGGGCTTGCCTCGGCCTTGCCGCGCTCACGTTCACGGCCTGCAGCAGCAACGACACGTCGGCACCCACGGTCGCCGGCACGCTCGCGCCGAGCGCCGCAGAGACAACTCCCGCGCCTACGACTTCATTGCCGACCACGACGTCGACACCGACGACCACCCTCGAGACCACCACCCTCCCGGTCACCACCACCACGATCGCTACCGAAGATCTGATAAAGATCGCGGTTCAGGACTACATAGCTGGTTATTTCCGCTGTGGTCAACGGACAACAGAGTGCGATCCATCGACCTTCACGGCGGTACAAGGTCATTCACGCGCGAAGCTGTCCGAACTCACCACGGGCATGGGTCAGCAGGGGCTGTATTTCTCGACCGACATTCGGGGTTCCTACCTTGTATCCGAGTCCGTCAGCGAGGAGTCGGACGAAAGAGCGACGGCCATCTACTGCGCCTTTGATGCGATGACCGTTTTGGGCCCGAATGGACCTGACGGTCTTCCCACAGTTGTCAACGATCAGATACTCAGCTTCAAGAACGAATTCATTCTCTTC
>JANMMQ010000377.1:0-6685 GCA_031373465.1 Ilumatobacteraceae bacterium
CACCGAAATTCCCCAGGTGTGCAGCTCTGGGGAGATTCACATGAGCAGGATCATCGTCTCGGTCTTGGTGCTCTACGACGAAGAACAGGCTGTCAAGCTCGGAGGAGATCACGCCCGAAATGTTCGCATCCTGAATGACAGAAACGATCTAGCTGTTGGCGACTTCCTCGAATCGTGGCCCGACAACGACCACTTCTATGTGAAACAGGGGACACGCAGAGCGGGCGTGCTGTTAAAGCAACATGGGGAGCCGGACGACAACACGTCTCTTCTGTACGACCTGCTCTACCGATCGGAGTCGACCTTCGGCGGACACGGACTAGGAATTGTGACGCCTTATGTTGACGGACTGACCGAACCGCTCACTCTTCGACCGCGACCTGGCCCGATCAACGCGTCGGAACCGGGCGTGTATCTCATTCTGTCCATCGTGTGTACGGTCATCCTTGCTCGCCACGTCTTCGATGCCTTCGGGATCTCCTTCGCCGATGTGAATGAGATCGGCGATCGCCTGCTGGCCGTCATGCGGGAAGACTCAGGCGACGAGAATGAAGGTCCGGAGAAGGTCTGAGAGTCCGAAGGTGCTGGTAAATCGATAGAACGTTTAACCCTTCGGATCAGAGGGTTGGGGGTTCGAGTCCCTCCGGGCGCACCTCCGGACGCACTGTGCACAACTGCCCTCGGGGGCACTGCGGCGAGTCGCTCAGAGTTGCGTGAGCGCAGTCTTCAGCTTGAGAGCTCGGGCGGTTGGCCACTTCCGGTCGGTGGTCACGAGTTGGTCCGCTGCATCCTCGATCGCTGTCGCGATGACCAGCGCGTCGGGAAGGCGCAGCGAGCGATGCTTTGCGCGTAGCCGTGCGGCGACGACGGCGGTTTCGAGATCAAGTGCGATGACCGAAATCGGGAGGCGCTCGAAGAGATCGCGAACGGTTTGTATCTCTGCGTCCCCGCGGCGTGCGGGGCCCACGAGGCACTCTGCAAACGCCGAGGATGCCATTGCGAGCCGATCGCCATTTTGAAGAGCATGGGCGAGCACCGCCCGTGCCGCCTGGTGGTGTACGTCGACGCCATCGAGGAAACCAATGATGACGCCGGCGTCGAGGTGGATCAATCCCACTCGCCGCGCAACTTCTCGAGTTCCTCACTTGCGTAGACGCCAGTCATCGCGCCGGCGAAGGTGCCGAGCACGTCGATCTCGCGCTCGAGGACGACTCGGCCTGGTCCATCGGCGTGAGCGATGACTCGGTCACCGATCTCGAGGCCGGAGGCGCGTAGGGCGTCGGCGGGGATGGTGATCTGATTCTTCGAACTGATTCGGGTCGCCCCTCGCCTGCGATTCTTTACATTCACCATAGCTGTAAAGGTAGCGGATCGCGGCGAGTGCTGCAACCAGACGGCGGAGTGTCATGAGGCTGGGGACGGGCGATGGTCCAGCCGCTCGATGAGCACTGCGACCGCGCCCGACCGCAACACTCCAACGCCGAGTGATGCCAACTCCCCGCCCTCGACATCGTGGTTATTTGGAATGCGCAGACGGTTGGCGGGGTCTCCAAGAATCGGTCACTGGCGGACCTCGAGACGCCCTTTAATCCGGTATCAGAAAAGTATCAGTTCGCTGATATTTCGTCGTGTTGGCTCATATTGCCCCGTTCACACCTCGCGCGAAACCGCAGCTAGATCGGCACAATTCGTCACTTGTCACTGCTCGACACGAGATGGACACGCCAAATCACGCCTTCAGAGCAAACAGCGTCATCGGTAGCGTCATAGCCCACACGCCAAGCAGCGATGGCCACACACGACTCAAGTGGTCGGCTCAGCGTTGCGGTCGCTTCTCGCTGGTAGCGAGCAGCTCGGCAGGCCCCGCCCCGGAGCGCGTGATCGACCTGGACATCTCGCAAGGGTTGTTGGCTCCTTGTTGGATGGGGATCGGCAGGGTTGTTGGCGCATCGAAGTTGAGCATGGCTGGTGCTCATCAACGAAGGCAACCGTGATGGCGGTGTCCCTCGGCGGAACTCACCTCAAAGTCGTCCCATCCTCCTGGGGCGACCCCTACAGAAGTTGATTCCTGGCTGACACACGGCGATGCGCGAGCGAATATTCGACCTGTTCAAACCGAACGGTTCGAAAGATCTGACAACTCAAGATGGGACACCTCGGCTCACCTCGCAAGGTGATAGGTCGGCGTTGGATTCGATGCGCCATCGACGTCAGACGACCCAAATTCCCTAACCCAGGATCGAGTCGATGCGTTGGTTCCCGACCTGTTCCTCATCGTCGAGCGCGCCGATGTACGTTGAGACCAGTGTCTCGACTGAATGTCCCAGCCGACGTGCCGTTTCGCCGAGGGGCACGCCCGCCCGGAGCCACGTAGTCGCCGCAGCATGTCGGCAGTCGTAGATCCTAAGAGGCTTCTGTCCAACCGATTCGAGCGCTCGATGCCACGCTCGTCTCCAGTTCGATTGGCTTGGCCGCGTGTCATTACGCGTGCGAAACAACAGGGCTTCGGGCGACGTGAAGCTGGCCCGCGCGATCCATTCCTGCAGTATCGCGACGAGCACCGGCGGAATCGGCACACTCCGGTGCCCGGTCTTCGGTTCGCCCGGCTCGTCGAAGGAAACGTCAGCCTCGCTGACCTCCAGCCTCCCCCAGCCCTCGGTCGGTAACGACGCTGATCGGACGCGAAGCATGACGACTTCGGACGGACGCAAGCCGGCGTAATATGCGACGGCGGTCATCACCCGATAAGTCTTGCTACCCGGCTGTTGCGTTGCGATTGCATTGATCGCCTCGGCCATGATCGCCGGGCTGGGGAGTGCTCGGACATCGATGCTCCGTTTGGTTCGGGCAACCTTGCGTTGAGCCCGAGTCTTGGAACGCGGTGGCCAGGCGTCCGCGGCAATCGCTCCAGCCTCGATCGCCCCGAGAACGCAGGCCCGAGCAATGATGCGAATCCGGTTGGCCGTGTTCGCCGCCATTGGCGAACCGTCAAGCTTGAGCCCAAGCTGGCGGTCGATCTCGGCAATGCGCCCGCGGTCGAATTCTCCCAGCGGCATGCAGTTCTTGGCCATCCACTTTTCGTACGGTGTGTCGCGCTGATCGCCAGGGTTCGGCGACAGCGCCGAATACAGATAAACGCGGAGCCCCTCCGGCACCTTTGCCCCTGGCGCGACAGCGATCGTGATGAAGCGAGCCATTGCCTCGGCGGCCGACGTGCGAGTTCTCGGTTGCCACTCCTGCCACTGTTCAGCCAACCACCGCCGGGCCCACTCATGCACTCTGATCTCGCTCAGCGGCATCTGCCAAGACTCTGGCTCGCCTGTCGATTCATCGAAGCGAGCTCCTGCGTGGACTGCCTGAAGGAGCAGACCCCGGTAGCGTTCAGCTTCAGCGCGTGTTCGATAGGGCTTGCTGCGATGCCGGCCATCGATGGTGTATCGCACGATCCAAGGTAGCTTGGCCTGTACGGTGGACCGGCGGTCTTGCACCCCATAGATCTTGACGTCTTGGATCGGACGGGCCACGGGACCTACCTCCAATCAAATCGGCTGGCTATAGCCAGCCCATCTGTGGACAGATTGGGAAGGCTCTGGGAAGAGGCTAGCAGCCAAGCCCCGAAGAGCACCTTGACCTGGGCGTCAACCGGTGTTGACCAACGGTTTCCGGAACCGTGTGTCGCATGTTCGAATCATGCCGAGGGCGCTGGTCGCCAACTCCACGCGATGATGCCCTCTCCTTGACGGGAGGGCATCATCTGCAACTGCCGGGGGACGGAGGGCGAGCCAGCAAACATGGTTCGGGCAAACCACCTGGCACACGCCCAGGTTCCGGACGTTGTTCCTGGCGCTGTGGTGTGGCGCCGCACGAGCGCCACATCACAGCGCAGATGTTTTACGGCGACAGCACGAAGTCGCCGATGGTGACATTGGCCGCGGCCACGTTGGTCAGCACGATCGAACCCTGACCAGCCACAGTGACCAGCGTGTTCAGGCCGGAGACCGCGATGGTGACGTTGCCGCCGAATGTGGCGCTGGTGATTCCAAGCCCTGATAGGTCGATCAGATCCTGACCGCCGACCGGGTTGGCATCAAAGCCGTTGATGACGTCGTCGCCGAATCCTCCAAGGAGGTACCGGAAGAAATCATTTAGGGCTCCGCCGTTCATGGTGTCGTTGTCGGCACCACCTTCGAGGATGTCGATGCCGTTACCACCGCTCAAGTTGTCGATACCAAGACCACCGATGATCACATCGGCATTCCCTGAGCCCGTGATGGTGTCTACGCCGGCGCCGCCATCGATCGAGCCAATACCGGTCAGCGTCACCCCCGTGAAGTTGAGGGTGTCGTTGCCCGACGAGCCGGCGATGCGAACACCGGTGTGCCCATTGGCTGTGATCGTCTCCGTTTGCGCCAGCGACCGCAAACCGATGTCGGTGCCGTCGCTGAGGGCGACGATGGCGTCAGTGCCTGTTCCACCGGTGACGGCGTCGAAACCATCGCCCGTACCAGTGAACCAGACGGTGTCGTTACCGGGGCCGAGCGTCGAGATGGTGTCGTCGCCGGCATCACCAGAAACGCTGTCGGCAGCCGTCGACCCTGTCAACGTATCGTTGCCGGCACCACCATTGATGGAAAGGATGCCTATCAACGTCGTCCCGGAGAAGTTGAGGGTGTCGTTGCCGGCCGAGCCGACAATGCGAACAGCACCGTTTCCTGCTGCGGTGACAATCTCGACGCCGGCTATTGAACTCAGCCCGATGTCGGTGTTGGGTGTGCCAGCGGAGATGGTGTCCGTGCCGGTGCCGGCGTTCACCGCATCGAATCCATCGCCGGTACCGCTGAACGAGATGCTGTCAGTACCGGCACCCGTGTTGACGATGTCGTCACCTGCATCGCCGGAGACGATGTCGTTCTCGTTTCCGGTCGACAGGTTGTCGGCACTGGCCCCACCGTGGTACTCGTCCTGTCCGGCTGTGCCGGCCAGAACGTCGGCACCAGCGTTGTTATCACCGATACCAGGGAACAGGTCGCCGACAACTGTTGTTGCCGCCGACAGCACGGTCTCGGTCGTGCCAAGGCCGTCGACGAACGACACTGCGACTTGCAAGCGTCTGTTCGTCTCAGTCTGTAGCGGCGTGAAGCTGGTGCTCGTGGCCCCCGAAATGGCCGTCAGCGCACCGCCACCACCGACGGCGCTTTGCCGCCACTGGAAGCTGAACGCCCCCAACCCGTTGGCATCAGCAATCGTCGCGGTGGAGACCGTCAGCGCGGCGCCCTCCGTAGGCGTCGTGTCGCTGATGACCGCAGCACCCGTTGGCACCGAATTGGCGACACCTGTACCCGAAAGACTCACGACAGCCGTTCCTGCGTTGGTGTTGATGTTCAGCTGTGCCGACAGCGCGCCCACCACGGTTGGACGGAACGACACGGTGAATGTGCAACTTGCGCCCGGCGCCAGTGAGGTGCAGTTCGAGGTTCTGGTGAACGACGCTGCATTGGTCCCGGTGACCGTGGAGCCCGTGATCGTCAGCGTCGCGCCTCCGACGTTGGTCACCAAGACCGTCTGAGTGATTGCCGCTGAAGTGGTGGCGCGAGTCGGGAACGTCAGCGAGGTCGTCGACGTATTGACCGCTGGGAAGCTGCTGACCAACACGGGAGCGGCCCGCGTGGCGCAGACTCTTCCGGCCGCGGCAACGGCGCAGAAGCCGAGTTGTTCGACGTTGCGAATCGTGTCGATACCGTCAGTTGCCGTGCCACGGGCGTGGTTCACGGTCATGAGGCCGTTGACGATGCTGACGTCGTAGTTCGCCCGCAGGTCCGTGAAGATCGCCGTGTCGCAGTTTGCGGGGTTGCCCGGTGTGACGGCGCCACAGTTGACGGCGTCACTGGGCATCAAGATCTCACGCTTGATGACCAGATTGCCGGGATCGACGAGACCAGCGAACACGGCCTGCTGCAGTGTCATCAAGCTCGTGTTGGGACCGAAGTTGCCAGTCAGAGCAGCGTGCTCCATCAAGTCGGTGGTACCGATCTCGGTCGCGGGATCCGCAGGATTGGTGCGAACGCTGATAGCCACTTGGAGGTACCGATCGCCGTCGATGATGTCGTTGGCACCACGACCTTCGATCGTGTCGCTTCCACGACCGCCGATGAGGATGTCGCCCTCTGCCCAGACGGATCCGGAACCGAGCACGCCAGGTGTTCCCCCGAAGCCGACCAGCGGGCAGTAGTCGCCGGGCGACGCGAGGACGATCGGCGCCAGTGGCGACGGGAACGATGTCACCAACTGGTTGAGCCCGGAGATGCGGGCGACGCCGGCCGCGTCGAGAGCGTCACAACTGGAGAACCCGGCACCTCCGACGGTGCTCGGCGCGATGGATGTTCCCTTGATGCTGTCACCGAAGCCGGCGCCAGAATCGGCTTCGGTCTCCTGCCAACGGTCACGGTTGACGACCACCTGGATCGGAACTCCGACGAGGTTGTTGTTGATCTCCATGTCGTCGACAGCTGGGACGGTGTTGTACTGGTGGAATGCCCAGTCGAAGCCGGCGGCACCGGCGTTGCGATCGACGGCCGCGTTCTGTGCCATCAGGTCGTCGCCGCCTTCGGCGTCGTAGTCGTTCTCGCCGACTTGACCGACGAAGACGTCGTTACCTGGTGCCAACTGAGCCGGGTCGTCGAAGAAC
>JANMMQ010000388.1:0-9978 GCA_031373465.1 Ilumatobacteraceae bacterium
TTTCTTGCAGCGTGGCGTGCACCTGTTGAAGGGGGCTCGGGCCACGGCGATCGAACGGGTCGACGACTCCGTCGTGGTGCGGTGCGACGACGGCAGGGTCGTGCACAGTTCCCATGCCGTCCTGGCGATCGGATCCATCCCCAACAGCGACGGGCTCGGTCTGGATGCCGCTGGTGTCGACCTCGACAACGGTGGCTTCGTCACCATCAACCGGCACTGTCAGAGCAACGTCGCGCACATCTACGCCGCCGGCGACGTCAGCGGCAAGCTCCCGCTCAGCAGCGTGGCGGCGATGCAAGGTCGCAAGGTCGCAGAACACGTCATGGGTCTGCAGAAGGTGGCGCACCGCCATCTCGACTACGACAAGGCAGCAAGTGCCATCTTCACCGAGCCCGAGATCGCCGACGTCGGTCTCGCCGAGGCCGACGCATTCGCGGTCGGCCGCAAGATACGGGTAACGAAGGTGCCCTTCAGCGCGACGCCCAAGGCATTGATCAACAACGACTTCCGCGGCTTCGTGAAGATCGTCAGCGACCCGGCGACCGGGGTTGTGCTCGGCGGTTCGATTGTCGGTCGGCACGCAGCAGAGCTCATCAGTGTTATCGCCCTTGCCGTCACCGCAAACCTGAAGGTCACCGACATCGTCGAGAGCCTGCTCGTTCACCCTGCGCTGGCAGAGGCACTCGCGGAAGCCGCGGAATAGTGTTCCCGACGAATGGCGAGGTCGCCCAACCGGCCGTTCCGGCCGGGCTGACGTTGGCACCGATCATTCGCCGTGCAGGCGGTCTCGTGCTCGATCAGATCATCGTCGCCCTTCCGGTCGCAGTCGGTGTAGTCGCTCTCGGGTTCACGCCGAGCGACCACGTGACCAGCCGATCCTTGCTCTTCTTCAGCATCGCCCTGACGGCGGTGGGCCTGGTGTACGAGACGGTGATGATCGCCATGTTCGGGCGGACGGTGGGCAAGCTTGCCCTCGGAACCCGCGTCGTTCGCGTCGTCGACGGGGGCCGACCCGACTGGTCCGAGGCAACGATGCGCGCTCTCGTGCCTCTGTCGCTCAGTGTCGTTCCCCGGATCGGGATTCTTCTGTGGGCCTTCGTCTACTCGCTCGCCATGTGGAACCCGCTCCGACAGGGCCTTCACGACAAGGCCGCAGGCACACTTGTCGTCTACAACTCGACGGCCTAGGTGCTAACAACACTCCCTGGGGAGTGTGGGTGGGTGCGAGAGAAGAGCGCGTCGTCGGATTCAGATCGGGCACCGTCGATCGCGACTCGTGGGGCGCGGCCGCTCCATATCAAGCCATTCTCACTGGGCATTCGGCGCTACCTAGATGATCTGGGCGCCACACTCCGGCATCGGTGCTGGTCCCGTGTGATAGGTGGCGCCCAGATGTGGGAGTGGAGCGCTCTCGCTGTTGGGACCTCGGGATCTGGGCGCCATCGGGTTGATACCAGCAGGCGCGCAGGGCGAGTGTGGCGCCCAGATCTCGGACTGACGCGCCATATCTGTCGATTGGCTTGCGGAGCGGCGAGGCTCAAACCGATGGCGTGACCCATACGATCGGTCAGGCGATGACGACGACCACGTCGCCCGCACCGACCGTGTCGCCGGCGGCGACCTTGATCTCTTTCACCGTGCCGGCCTTGTCGGCTGCGATCTGGTTCTCCATCTTCATCGCCTCGAGAACCACGACGGCCTGACCCGCCTCGACCACTTGCCCGATCTCGACGAGCACCTTGACGATCGTGCCTTGCATCGGGACCTCGACGTTGCCCGAGCCCGCGGCGGAAGCGCCGCTTCCCCCGGACGATCTCGGCGGTTTCTTGGCCGCCTTCCCGGGACCGGCCACCGTCACGGCCGGCGACTCGGGCAGCCACATCTTCACGTCGAAACGTTTGCCGTTGATCTCGACAGTCGTTGTGCGCTCGACCAACGGGCCTTGGTCGTCCTCCGGAAGAGCAGGCGAAGCGGGTGCGTCGATGCCTGACAGGTCGAGCTTCTCCTCGACCCACTTCGTCGAGTGTTGCATCGTCTGGAAGTCGGGGTGCCGCAAGATCGCCAGATCGGCGGGGATCGTCGTTGCCACGCCCTCGACCACCATTTCTTCGAGGGCTCGAATCGTGCGGGCGATGGCGGTCGGACGATCCTTCGCCCAGACGATGAGCTTGCCGACGAGGTTGTCGTAGTACTGACTGATCGTGTCGCCGCTCTCGTACCCGGCGTCGAACCTGATTCCGAACCCGTCGGGCGCGACGAGCTTGCTGATCGTGCCCGGTGATGGCAAGAACTTGCCGCCTGCCGGGTTCTCGGCGTTGATTCGAACCTCGATGCTGTGGCCTCTCCGCGACGCCGCAACCTCCGCCTGCGTCATCGGCAGCGGCTCGCCGCTCGCGACCCGGATCTGCCATTCGACGAGATCGATGCCCGTGATCATCTCGGTGACGGGGTGCTCGACCTGGAGGCGGGTGTTCATCTCCAGGAAGAAGAACTCGTTGTCCTGATATATGAACTCGACCGTCCCGGCGTTGTAGTAGCCGACCTCTTTCGCCGCCTTGATGGCCGCATCGCCCATCGCCTCTTCGACACCGGGTGCCATGTCGGACGCCGGCGCCTCTTCGATCAACTTCTGATGACGACGTTGTGCCGAGCAGTCGCGAGTGCTGACCCACACCACGTCTCCCTGTTGGTCACCGACGATCTGCACTTCGACGTGCCGCGGCCACGTGAGGTATCGCTCGAGGTAGATCTCGTCACGCCCGAAGAACGCTTTGGACTCGCGCTTGGCACTGTCCATCGCCTCTTGCACTTCGTCGGCCCCGCGCACCACCTTCATGCCGCGACCGCCGCCGCCGTACGCTGCCTTGATCGCCAGTGGGTAGCCGTGCGCAGCCCCGAACTCGCAGATCTCATCGGCAGAGGTCACGAACTCGGTCGTACCCGGCACGATCGGCGCGCCGCCGCGCAGTGCGGCCTTGCGCGAGCTGACCTTGTCGCCCATCTCGTCGATGGCTGCAGGCGGCGGCCCGATGAACGTGACACCTTTCGCGGTGATCGCCCGGGCGAAGTCCGCGTTCTCACTGAAGAAGCCGTAGCCCGGATGCACGCCATCGGCGTCGCTGTCGTCGATGGCCTTGAGGATCGCCGCGGTGTTGAGGTAGCTCTCGGCCGCCGTCTGCCCGCCGAGGGCGTACGCCTCGTCGGCGAGACGGACATAGAGCGCGTTGCGGTCGAGCTCGCTGTACACGGCAACCGTCCTGATTCCGAGATCGCGAGCGGCGCGAATGACCCGCACTGCGATCTCTCCACGGTTTGCGATCAGGATCTTGTTGAGCACGAGTGCCAATCTTGGTCGATGACTTCCCCCAGCGCCACCTGGCAGATCACCTCCGTCGACGAGACAGGTAGCACCAATGCGGATCTGTTGGACGCGGCAGCAGCCGGAGCGGCCGACCGAACGGTGTTGGTGGCTCGGCATCAAACGGCCGGCAAGGGCCGTCGGAACCGTCAGTGGGTTGCCCCTGCGGGCACGAACCTGCTGGTGTCGATTCTGTTCCGGGACGTACCGACGCATCTCCACCAATTGACCCAGCGCGTCGCGTTGGCCGCGGCGCGGGCCTGCCACGAAGTCGCCGGTGTCTCGCCCACCCTGAAATGGCCGAACGATCTCGTGCTCGACGGGCGCAAGCTCGCCGGCGTGCTGGCACAGGCCGCGGGCCCCGGCCCGCAGTACGTGGTCGTCGGCATCGGGCTGAACGTGCGTTGGGCACCCGACAATGCAGCCAAGCTCGGTGACGAACACGACCCGGCAGCTGTGCTCGAGGCGATGCTGGTCGCCTACGACGAACTTCCCGATGACATCACTTCGGCGTACAGGGCGGCGTTGGCGACCATCGGGCAGTCGGTGCGTGTCGAACTGGCCGGCTCTGCGGTCGTCGGGCGGGCACTCGACGTCCTTGCCGACGGTCGTCTCGTCGTGCTCGACGAGTGTGGCATCACCCACCGCTTCGACACCGGTGACATCATCCACCTGCGCTAGCTAGCGGGAGACCCCTCCGGAGGAGGGTGCCCGCTACTCGGGCCGGTGCACAACTACCCTCGGAGTGTGCTTGCTGCCGGCGTCGCCCCACCGTCGCGTCGTCGGCGCCGGCTTTCCGGCATGCTGGCAATGACTGCCGTGGTCGGTGTTCTCGGCGCGACCGGCGTGTTGATCGCCGCCCGCAAGACCATCGACTCGATCGCTCGCGTCCCCGATGTCGGCAAGCATTTGAACCCAGGAGGCGCAGGCATCGAGAACTTCCTGCTCGTCGGATCGGACAGCCGCGCCGGAATTGACCCGGCATCGCCCGACGCCGGCGGGATCGGCACAGAGGCCGATGTGTCGGGCCATCGCAGTGACACGATCATGATCCTTCGACGCGACAAGGCAACGGGGGATGCAGCGCTGCTGTCCATCCCACGCGACCTGTGGGTGCAGGTCCCGGGCCACGACGGCAAGCGCCGGATCAACTCGGCTTTCAACGACGGCCCGGAGGTCCTCGTCGAAACGCTTCAAACCGACCTCGGGCTACCGATCCACCACTACGTTGAGATCGACTTCTCCGGGTTCAAGTCCTTGGTCGATGCACTCGGCGGTGTCCAGATCTGCGTCGACTTCGCCACACGCGACGTCAGCACCGGCCTCAACATCACCGAACCCGGCTGTCACAACCTCGATGGGCTGCAGGCACTTGCATACGCGCGCAGCCGTCACTACGAGGAGTTCCGCAACGAGCAATGGCGCGAGGACCCTGCCTCGGACATCGGTCGGACGAAGCGTCAGCAGCAGTTCGTCAACCTCGCCTTGCAGCGGGCGCTGGACCGCATCAAGGTCGACCCGTTCGCCGCCGGTCGATTGGTCACAGCGATCGGTTCGTCGCTACGCGTCGACGATGAGCTCGATCCCATCGCCGCAGCATCATCACTACGTTCGGCGGTCGACAGCGGCATCGCGACCTACTCGCTTCCGGTGTTCGGCAAGACGATCAGTGGCAACGCCGTGCTACTTCTCGGCGACGGATCGGATGCGGTTCTGGCCTTCTTCCGCGGCCAAGGTCCCGCGCCGGCAGCGAATGCCTAGCCAGGTCGGCCATTAGTATGCGTCTGTCATGAAAGCGCTCATTCTTGCTGGCGGTGCCGGAACACGGCTGCGGCCCATCACTCACACCAGTGCAAAGCAGTTGGTGCCCGTCGCCAACAAGCCGATCCTCTTCTACGGCATCGAGGCGATGGTCGCGGCCGGTATCACCGAGATCGGCGTGATCGTCGGCGACACCCGCGCCGAGGTCATGACGGCTCTCGGAGACGGGTCGCGGTTCGGGGCAACGTTCACCTTCATCCCGCAGGACGCGCCGCTCGGCCTGGCCCATTGCGTGCTGATCGCCGAGCAGTTCCTAGGTGACGACGACTTCGTGATGTACCTGGGCGACAACCTCCTCGAACAGGATCTCGGGGCATTCGTTCATGCCTTCGAGACGGCTCGCACCGGCGCCGAGCCGCCGGCCGCGCAGATCCTGCTCAAGCAGGTTCCTGACCCTCATCGCTTCGGGATCGCCGAGCTCGACAACGCCGGCAACGTGCTTCGTCTCGTCGAGAAGCCCGACGACCCGCCGAGTGACCTGGCCCTCGTCGGCGTGTACCTCTTCGACCGGAACATCAACACCGCCGTTCGCTCGATCAACCCATCGCAGCGCGGCGAGCTCGAGATCACCGACGCGATCCAGTGGTTGGTCGATCAGGGCATGCGGGTGCGCTGCGAACTGTTGACCGGCTGGTGGATCGACACGGGCAAGCTCACACCGCTGCTCGAGGCGAATCGACTGTTGCTGGAGAAGATCGAGACGCGGATCGACGGCAAGGTCGATGATGCCTCCACCGTCGACGGCCGTGTCGTCGTCGAAAGCGGGGCAATCGTCACCAACTCGATTCTGCGCGGTCCATTGGTCATCGGCGCCGGGGCGCGCATCGCCGACAGCTTCATCGGTCCGTTCTCGGCCATCGGCGAGGGCTGCGAGATCGTCAACAGCGAGGTCGAGCACTCGGTGATCATGGAGCGCAGCAGGGTCATCGACATCCAACGCCTCGAAGACAGCCTGATCGGCAAGGAAGCTGTCGTCACCCGCTCGCAGATCCGGCCGCGCGCGCTTCGCCTGATGGTCGGCGATCACTGCCAGATCGACGTCGAATGAAAGTAGCCAGCGCCACATGCCGAACGTGACCGAGAGCGACAAGATCACTGGCGTCTGGATCGTCGAACCCTCCATCCACGGAGATCAGCGTGGGCTCTTCATCGAGACCTATCGGCGGGAATGGTTTGCGAACGGGCGCGAGATGTTGCAGGGCAATCGCGCCAATCGTCAGGCCGGCGCGCTGGTCGGACTGCACTACCACCTTCACCAAGCCGACTACTGGTACGTGCCCTTCGGTCATGCCCGGGTCGTCCTGCACGACCTCCGCGAAGGTGGCCCGACCGACGCCGCGACGCTGGAGCTGGATCTGACCGGCGACAACCATCTCGGCGTGTACATCCCGCCTGGCGTGGCTCACGGGTTTGCCGCCATCACCGACACGGTCATCACATATCTGGTCGATGGCTACTACAACCCCGCGGACGAGCTCGGTGTGTTGTGGAACGATCCGATCGTCAACGCGGATTGGGGCATTGCCGATCCGATCCTGTCTGCGCGCGACCAGAACAACCCAACGCGTGCCGATCTGCCGACAGGTCGCCGCCCGTACTTCCCGATGCGAGGCTGAGATGAAGTTGTTCGTCACCGGTGCTGCAGGATTCATCGGATCCAACTACGTCCGCTGGCTGCAGGCCAACACCGACGACGTTGTCACGATCTTCGATGCGTTGACGTACGCCGGCAGCTTGGCCAGCATCCGCGACGTGCTCGACGATCGTCGCTTCACGTTCGTGCACGCCGACATCTGCGACGAAGACGACGTGCTGACCGCCATGGATGGTCACGACGCCGTCGTCCACTTCGCCGCCGAGACGCACGTGGATCGTTCGATCAAGGACGGTTATTCGTTCGTCAAGACCAACTGCTTCGGGACCAACGTGCTGTGCGACGTTGCCCGGCGCGTCGGCGTCGGCCGCTTCCTGCACATCTCGACCGATGAGGTGTACGGGTCGATCGAGCAGGGCTCGTTCAGTGAGACCGACGCCTTGTCGCCGCGATCTCCGTACTCTGCCGCGAAGGCGGGCAGTGACCTCATCGCCCTCAGCTACTACACGACGCACGGCCTGCCGGTTCTCGTCACCCGGTGCAGCAACAACTTCGGGCCGTATCAGTTCCCGGAAAAAGTGATACCGCTGTTCACGACGAACCTCCTCGACGGGCTCAACGTCCCGCTGTACGGCGACGGCGGGAACATCCGCGACTGGATCCACGTGTACGACCACAACACCGCCGCCGACCTCGTGCTTCGGTCCGGAGTTGTCGGTGAGATCTACAACATCGGTGCCGGAAACGAGATCACCAACAAGGAGTTGACCCACCGGTTGCTCGAGCTGACGGGTCGCGACGAGAGCTTCATCACGCTGGTCGAGGATCGTCTCGGCCACGACCGCCGCTACTCGATCACCCACGACAAGGTCAGCGCGCTCGGCTGGAAGACCGAACACAACCTGATCGACGGGTTGGCGGCCACCGTGGAGTGGTACCGCGACAATCGCGCGTGGTGGGAGCCCTTGAAGGCCAGGGCCGGGTTCTAGATGCGGGTGCTGGTCACCGGTTCCGGCGGACAGCTCGGGACAGATGTCGCACGCTTCAGCGAGGCCTCGGGTGACGACGTGATCGCAGCGCGGCACACCGACCTCGACGTCAGCGATCGCGACGCAGTGCACGGCGCCGTGTCAACGCTTCGTCCCGACGTCGTCATCAACTGTGCTGCGTGGACAGCTGTCGATGCATGCGAGAGCGACCCCGACAGGGCGATGGCACAGAACGCGCTGGCCGTGCGCTGGCTCGCCGAGAGCTGCGACCGGACCAACGCCCGGCTCGTGCACATCAGCACCGACTACGTGTTCGACGGTACGCTCGACCGCCCGTACATCGAGTCCGACATCCCTGCTCCGCAGAGCGTCTATGGCGCGTCGAAGTTGGCCGGTGAACACGAGGCCCTGGCTTTAGGAACGTCGGCGACGATCGTTCGCACCTCATGGGTCTGCAGCGAGAACGGATCCAACATGGTCAAGACGATCATGCGGCTGGCCGGCACCCGGACAGAACTCGCCTTCGTGGACGATCAAGTGGGAAATCCGACCTTCACCGCGGACCTCGCGCCGATGATCCGCCGCCTCGCCGTCGACCGGCGCAGCGGCATCCATCACGTCACCAATCAGACGTCGACGAGTTGGTACGGGTTCGCGCGCGAGGTGGTTGCGGCGATGGGCAAGGATCCCGACATGGTGCGGCCGATCACGACAGCCGAGCTGCAGCCGCCTCGCCCGGCTCGACGGCCGGCCAACAGCGTGCTCGACAACATGGTCCTGCGGTCGGCCGGCGTCGCTCTGCTCCGCGACTTCCCCGAGCCACTTCGCGAGACGGTGAAAGCGCTCTCCTAGTCAGGGCGTCTGTTATCGTTCGGCCCCGAAGGATCGAACGTGGGGTCTCGGTCTTCAGGAGGGGAATCGCATGTCTGTAGACGCTCCAAAGCTGGCCGGGGGGCAGCTCACCACCCTCGACTGTGTCGCACAGTCGCTGGCGGTGGGCCCGGTCTTTTCCGGTGGTGTGCTGGGCGGTCTGCTGGCCTTCGTCCTGGCGCCCGGCGCCGGGCCGTTCGTGATCCTGCTGACGACCGTCGGTGTGCTCGGCATCGGATGGACGCTGAGCGAGTTTGCCAAGCGCTACAGCGGTTCGGGAACCGTCTACGAGTTCATCGCTCACTCGCTGGGCAAGCGCGCAGCTGCGTTCAGCGCCGGGGTGTACCACCTCGCTGCGATCGCATTGGCGGGTCCGGGCATCGCCATCATCGGCGGGTTGTGGGCGAGGACCTTCTTCAACGACCACATGGACCTCGACGCGCCGTGGTGGTTGTGGGCACTGATCATCTCGGGTCTCATGTATGTCGCGAACATCTTGGGCGTGAGGATCTCGGTGAAGGCGCAGTTGACCCTGATCGTCCTGTCGATCATCCCGTTCCTCGTCCTGGCTGTGAAGGTCATCGCCGACGGCGGGCCGGCGGGCAACAGCCTCAAGTCGTTCAATCCCGGAAATGTGGCCGAGGGCGGCTCGGTGTTCAAAGGGCTGCTGTTCGCGATCCTGATGTTCATCGGCTTCGAGCTTGCTGCGGCACTTGGCGAAGAGACGAAGGACCCGAGGCGCTCGATTCCAAAGGCTGTCGTTGCCACGATCCTCATCGTCGGAGCCTTCTACGTGATCACGCAATACACGCTGGCCATCGGCTCGACCGAGTCGGCCACCGACTTCGTGCCGATGGCCGATCTCTATCTCAATCGTTTCTTCGCGGTGTGGATCGACCTTGCCATCCTGCTCGACATCCTTGCGGTCGGAATCGGCTTCCAACTCGCGGCAGCGAGGGGCCTCTTCACGCTGTCTCGCGATGGTCTGCTGCCGAGGCCTCTGTCGAAGCTCAACAGCAGGTCGCTCCCGGCACAGGCCAGCCTTCTCATCCTCGTCGTCACTGTCGTCACGACCGTCATCGCGCTGACGAAGTACGGAACTGATCTCGTGGATCCCGCCGGTCCGGTCGCCTTCTTCAACACCGAGGTGTTCAACGCCTTCCTCATCGCTTCGCGCATCGGCGGGTTCCTGATTTCCATCGTCTACATCTTGCTGTGCGTCGGCGCGCTCAAAAGCTTCGCCACGCGCCGGCCGATCGATCTCATCGCCGCGGTAGTAGGCCTGGCGACCGTGGTGCTGGCGATCTACTCGCAGTTCTGGAAAGAGACCGCACCCGTGGGATCCG
>JANMMQ010000390.1:0-1528 GCA_031373465.1 Ilumatobacteraceae bacterium
GCCGGCGCTTCGGGAGCTCGAGGCTGACGTCCTTGAGGTTGTTCACGCGCGCGCCCTGCACGCGGATCAGATCGTGGCTGTCGGCACCGTGCAGCGCAGGCGACCTCGTGTCCGTCCTCGTGGCCTTGCTCATCGTGTCTCCTGGATGCGGATCAGGTTGCCCGCGAGATCGCGAACGGCGCAGTCGCGAACCCCGTACGGCTGCTCGGTCGGCTCCTGGACGACCTCGGCGTCGCAGGCCTGCAGCCGCTCGAAGGTGCCGTCGAGGTCCTTGGTGGCCAGGAGGATGACGGCGTAGGTCCCCTTGGCCATCATCTCGGCAATGGTGCGGCGCTCGTCATCGGTGACGGCGGGGTCGGCGGCTGGCGGATGCAGGACGATGGACGTGCCGGGCTGGTCGGCGGGGCCGACCGTGATCCAGCGCATCCCGCCGTATCCGACGTCGTTGCGGACCTCGAAGCCGAGGGTGTCTCGGTAGAAGGCCAGAGAGGCGTCCGGGTCGTTGTGCGGGAGGAAGCTCGCGTGAATGGTGATGTCCATGGCAAGTCACGCTAGGTGCGGCTCGGGGGCAGTGCTTCTCGATTCCTGATCGGTCTGGTCACCTGTTTTGCAAGGCACGACGGCAGTCCCGCCATCGCGCGCGCAGTCTCGCGCCGATAGACGCTGGGCGGCACACCGACCAGCTCGGTGAAACGACTGCTGAAGGCGCCGGGCCGACATGTGCGCACCGTGGGCGAGCGCCTCGACGTCCAGCGGCTGCGCGTGCTCCCGATCGATCCGGTCGCGAACGCGGCGCAACTGCGCGAGGTCGCGCAAGTTCTGCGCGGTGGCGGGTTCGCCGGTCATGTGCGCGATCGTGCCACGTAGCACTGGAGTTCTCTAGCGCGGCTGGCGTCGCGCTGGAGCAGGCACGCAGGAGGCACGCCGGCCGGTCCGGTGTGAGCCGGGCGTTGCATTGCTGAACACAAGGGCCGATTCGAGTCACACCGGTTCTGCCCGTGCGTTTCGAGATGCTGCGCTGATGACGCGCCGGACGCTTTCGTCAGTCGTCGCCCCCGTCGTCGTCGTGATTACTGCAGTGAGAACGAGGGGCATTGGCGTTGGCCACCAGGCGGGCCAACACGTCGGGATTGGCCGGAAGCTCGAAGTGGTTCACGCCTGAGTTGTCGGTGAGGCTGAATCGATGGCACTGCATCCCAGCCCAGACGGCCACTGCGTTGTTGGTGATGTCTTCTTGATTGATGTCACCATCGCGCGTGAGGAACTCGGTCGTCCCTGTCACCAGCTGTCCGACCGTCAGATCGGAGAGCCCGAGACCGACGAGCGTCTCGAGCCCAGAGCCCTTCTCGGCGTACACGTCGACGTTCGGGAAGTGCGCAGGGTCGCTGAACGGCACGCCGCCGATGTAGAAGTCGGCGATCGGCTTGACCCATGACAGTCCGGCGTCGTCGAACAACGCGGGGTAGTCCTGCGGCGTGTAGTCCGTGCCAGTCGACTGATCACGGATGACGATCTCGTCGTTGCCGAA
>JANMMQ010000418.1:0-1810 GCA_031373465.1 Ilumatobacteraceae bacterium
CGGCACGCTCGCCACCGTGTTCTACCGCGGGTCGGGCGACGACCCGAAGGCCCAGACGACCGTGGTCGAGTCAACGACGGCGAAGACGGAAACGTCGGCCGCCAAAACCTCGACACCCTCGGACCCACCGACGTCGACGTCGACGACCTCCACGTCGGCCCCACCCGCCGGTCCGTCGGTCTCGTTGTTGTCGGCGCTGCCCGCGGACCAGCGGGAAGTCGTGAACGCGGCCGCCGTCCAGATCCTGGCCGTCGCCGACAAGCTCCCGCTGATGGTCCACGACGAGTTCGCCAACAACGACTACGCCTGGCCGCAGAGCAGCCAGACGTTCGACGGCGGCATTCAGTGCTCGTGGACGGTTGGCCAGGGCGCGTACGACATGGCCGTGCACAGCGTGAATGGCCCGGCGTACTGCCAGTCTGGCTTGTCGAAGGTCGCCTCTGGTTTCGTGCTGACGGTTGAGCAGCACCTCCGCGACGAGCGAAACAGCGACATCGGAATCCTGTTTCGCTACACCGACGACCAGAACCACTATGCGGTCGTGTACAACCAGCAAACGCAGCTGATGTCGCTGACGTTCGTCGGACCCGATGGAGAGTCACCGATACTGGCGCCGACCTTCGTCGCCGAACTCAATCGATCGGGCTCGAACCAAATCACCTTGTTGGCCACGGGACCATTGATCTTCGTGTACGTCAACGAGACGCTCGTCGTAGGTATCTCCAACGAAACCCGCATCACGTCGGCTGGTCGAATTCTGATTCGTGAATGGCTGAACGAACCCAACGCCGATGAGGTGCTCTCGCTGACTCGTTATGAACTTCGTGGCTCGTGATCAGCCGGCTTCGAGGCCGACGGCGTTGACACCGGCGATGCAGATCTCCTCGTCCTCGTCGCCAGTTCCGCCCGACGCGCCGACGGCACCGACAACCTGACCTGACGCATCCTTGATCAGCACCGCACCGGTCTGAGGCAAGAAGCGGCCGTGTGCCGTCGAGGCCAACGAGACGAAGAAGTTGGGATTGGATGCCGCCCGTTCACCCAGCACTCGACTGGACACTCCCATTGCGACCGCAGCCCAGGCTTTGCCGGTCGCGACATCGACGCGAAACATGCTCGCCCCGTCCTGACGTTGTGCAGCGGTGAGGTTGCCCGAATCGTCGAGCACGACGACAGCCATCGGCTTGTAGCCGGCTTTGGCGGACGCCGCGAATGCCGCCTCGATGATGGCGTTCGCGGTGGAGAGTTTCAATGCTGTCACCCGGTCAGCGTAGACACGCACTACCTCGGCATCACTGCTACCTGGCCTATGCGGCGTTTGCGCCGGTGGCGAAGGCGGTGTGCCTGGTGTAGAAAGGTTGAGGCCTCCGGCGAAAGGAACACGCATGGACGAGATCGAGCTAGTGCACCGGATCGGCAAGCTGGTCAAAGAGGAGCATGCGCTGGAGCGAGCTCACGTCGGCTCGCCTCCAACCGAGAAACAGGTCGCCCACCTACGCGAGATCGAGGTCGCGCTCGATCAGTGTTGGGACCTTTTGCGTCAACGGCGTGCGCGTCGCGAGACGGGCCAGAACCCGGACGGCGCCGCGGTGCGACCTGAACGCGTCGTCGAGGGCTATCAGCAGTAGGGCCGCGTTTCAGCGGCGTCGGAGAAGGGAACAACACCACTATGGCCGGTCTCGCAATCATCACCGAGTCGTGCATCGGCACGAAGGATCGGGCGTGCGTCGATGTGTGCCCCGTCCAGTGCATCTACGAGTTCGATCCGCAGAAGAACATCCTCTTCTCCGAGGCAGAGCACGGCAGCGGG